>JAITBP010000013.1 GCA_031283585.1 Puniceicoccales bacterium | reverse complement strand
TGTAACTGCCCTGGAAATAGCTGAAATAATACTGGAAGCCATAAAAGATAATAATAAAGTAGATGCTAAAATAAAAGCAGATTATGTCGAAGTTATACGACAATTAAAGGACTTTGACGAAGACTTAGATAAGTTACTCAAAGCAATCGAAACAAATGATGTTAATGAGGCCGATAGTATTATTAAAGGCTACCACAACCCTCACGTATTCATTTTACTAGTAGATACAAAATCGAAATCGAGTAAATATAAAGGCCACAGTGCATTGACCTATTCAATGACGAAATCCAACGAAGCTGCGCAACGGGTGAAAGGTGCAATAAGGCATTTATGGTTCAATGCACCAAGAAACAAGTCTAATAATTTATTTCCTGGCGTTAAAATAATGGGATCAATTTTTAGTCAGATTAATGATCAGATTAATAAACTATCAACACAGCAACTAAAATTACGCTCATTATTACTGTTAATAAGTCTTTTTGATGGTTATAGTTATAACTCTAAAATGAACATCCTGCATATTGCGGCAGTATTAGGTAACCATGATTGCGTTTCTTTTATAAGAAAAAAGATGATAGATCCATCATCTAAAATAGGGATTAATTGGAATATATATAAAAGAAAAATAACGCCCAGTAACGCAACCATGACAATAAATCTTAATGAAAATGAGCCTAATTCTAATGAAAATGAATCTAAACCTAAAGGTAAAGAATGTGATGTTAAAAACAAATCGCCGTTAGAATTAGCAATATTCGGATTAAATCTGGCGAATTTAGACAAGCTAAACAAAATACAAAAAGATATCGATGATTTTAACGAAATTATATCTCTTTTAATGCAAAAATGCCTCGCGATTAACATGGGCTCTACCAGTGAACCTACTAGTCACCAAGGTGAACTATTTGACATAATTAACGGCGATCCAATTCTAAAAGATATCGATTTCATCGGTAAAAAACATGAAACAGAACCCAAATTACTATATTACACACCACCACTTGTCGTTGGTAAATTCGAAATGAAAGAAAATATCAATACAAAAGACTACATAACGGCAAATTTCAACAATCTGCCTGATTTCATAAAAAACAATGAAAATGTAAAAAATTTTATAGAAAATATAAAAAGCATAAAAAATAATAAAAAATTAACACTTGCATTGGTCATACAAAGGCCCTTCAAACAGCAAGATTCTTTTAATGATAATAGCAACCAACTTCGTATAGTTAATGTTAACAACGAAAATACAATTAACGAAGGAAAAGAGGTGAAAGAGATTCTCCATGGTGAACTATCATTTTTTCAGAAAGTTATCAATAATGTTTATCACTTTATCGAAAGCCTTTTTGTACCTGTATCTAAAAGTGAAGAGTGTACCTATAAATGGGTGGATGGGGTTGGTAATTTCTTTATATTTTCAAATAGTGATGGTCAACCCGTTATCACATATCACTGGATCACTTCTAAAATTACCTGCGCATTTATTGAAAATGAATTGGATAACCTAAATTATAAATCCACCAAATATGGTTACCTAAACGTAATACATAACGACAACAATAGTGACGATACCAGGGTTATCATGGCCAAGATATGTTCACTAGGAAACGCTATCGATAGAGGTATTTATGAAATTCTTAGTATTAGAGGTCTTGAAGGGAAAAAAGTAGAGTCACTTAAGATCTCTGATATTATCGATCTTAAAAATAAAAAACATGAATTAAGTTATAAAGCAGTTTTAATTATTGAGCTTATTGAAGAATCATTGGATACTTATTATAAGACTGAGTGGCGGCAGCTTAACAGTGCCAATGATAGTCTGCTTCCTGATAGTATTATAAGTATGCTAACAAATTTGCAAAGTAACATCAATATTGTAACAGCCATACTTGATAACACGTTCAACCTATCGGATAATGATGATGACAATAAATATAAAAAGAACACTACTGCCAATACCAGTTTTGATCATATTAATGATAATGTTACCAATGGTAAAGCCAAAACACTATTGATACCATTTAGGACAACCACATTCTATGGTAGTGCAGCTATACCTATTATAGAAACGAGAGAAATAGAAATGGCGCCTGCTGATAATTAATTAACCTTGGCTTTCAACTATAAAGTTTTATAATCTAACTTAAAGACAGACAATCTTATTCAAAAAAGAACAAATTTTATTCTTTACAACTAAAAATTTTATCTGCTATGATTTTGAAGAAAATGGAATTAACAAGTAAGTGGCAAAGCAATAGGCTTTTTATGATATTTCGGCTAGTTGGTATTGTGATGGTTTTCATTAGTTTTAGATGTAATTGTGACGGTATTGGTTCCTATAAATACTATACGTTGGATAAAGATGGTCCTAAGATTTCTATGGCTGTTCCAGTTACCAGTGGCAAACAATGCTCACTTGGTTGTGATTTTGAAGGTATCGACGTTCTTACTAAATATTTAAATAATATCTTCAATTCTGATAAATATAAAGATAATTTTCGTTTCTATAACAGCAACGAAGTAATAAAATCACTGAAAGCACTCTTTATCTATCTTACAAAAGACAATGTCAATCAACAAAAATATGAAAAATACAATAGGCTCTTAAACGAAACTAATAAAGCAAAACAAGAAACGTCTATAATTGAACTATTTTTTTACAAAATCAATGTACATATAGGACATTTCTTTAAATCCAATAATATTAGAGATTGCTTTCATAAACCTGTTAATCTTATTGAGATGGCAATACAATCCAACTGTTATCATATCATAAGCTTAATAATCGATACTATTACTTATAATTATAAAAAATGTAATCAGCCTGATGTTTATATCAATAAAATCACGAAAAAAATTGCTAATGAAATTATAAAAAACATATGCAGTTGCATAGAAAGTGGCATTTTGTTCAAAAAAACGGACATTCTATCCAAAGAAAATGACAATAACAAAAAAATTATAGATCTTGTTATTAAATTATATAATATCCCTATCGAAGATATTAAACACAATATTATGATAAGGTTATCCGATGCTATCTGCAATAATCGGAATAATAACACAGAAGTAATAAATTTTGCTAATGCTTTTATAAAAATTATATACGACGAGTGGTTTAATACTCCAGGCAATACTAGTGGCAGCTTTGATTACGTCAGAGCTATGATAGACCTAATAAATGCAGCTAAAGCATTATGTGAAAAATTTTGTAAAAGCACACCACAACCAGGTAAACCCATACAACCAACCCTGCAGATAGAAGGTCGCGATTTTAATTTACAGTCACTGTTCACAGATAAGCCGAATTTTAATGGTATGAATATTCTTCACATGGCGGCATTTTATGGGAATTATGAATGTGTTAAATTTATTAATAAAAAATTCTATGAACTTCATAATAATGATAAAAAATTATGGGATGACTATAAAGCTATTTTAACAGAAAATACTGTTAATTTAGATAATATAAGTGACCGGATTGATAGGAGAAAAAAAGCACAAACTAAAGATAAAACCGCTTTAGAACTGGCAATAAGCATAAAAGAAAAGTTAAAGAAAAATAGTAGTTATGAAAATAGCTATGAGAACATTATAAAATTTTTGAAGCAACCCCAGACATTGCAATTACAATACCAAATACAGGTATCGCAACCACCTGATAATAATAACAAGAAGAATGATGGAAGTAAAGATGATGAGGTTCCTGATGTCGAATTTATCGGTACTTCTACTAGGCGTAACAATCCTTCTACTGGTGGTATCGGGACCAGTATCAATACGGGATATTCTTCTCTTCCTGATGGAGCACAATTTCCTGGTATACAATACATTCAATGGCCGCAGGGTACACAACAGGGTTCAATGCAGGCTGTACCTCAGAATGATCAACAGGACGATAATCAACAGGACGACGATACTAAATATAAAAGGGAAATTAATAATAAATATAAATTAGATAACGACGTTTGGAATGAACTCATATTGATACCACTTAGATCGACCATATTCTATGGTAACGAAGTAAAAAGCTTAGAGGACCAGGATCAACCACCTTCTTCATAATCATAATCATAAAACACCGGGGCTAAGCTTGACCTTCGAGGCCAATGCCCTGGGCATGTTCGTCCTTCATATTCTTTACCCAGCGTAAAACCTCAGCCACCGGTCCAATCAATGCACCGGGAATAAATTCCAAAATTTCCGCCGTGTCCATTAAAGCATGGGCCAACGGCACATTCCTCATTATCGGAACATTGTTTTCCCGGGCAATCTCTATCATTTTCTCGGCAACCTTACCAACGCCCTTGGCCAAAACCAACGGCAATGGAAATACTGGTCGATCTATATCATACAATAATGCCACGGCCATATGTTCTGGATTGGTGACCAACACACTGGCCTTCTTTGTCCGCTGGGGTGGATCTTCTTCCATCATCTCCCTGTGTAGCTGTTTTCTTTTGCCCTTTATCTGGCCATCACCTTCGGATTCCTTATATTCTCGTTTGATCTCGTCTTTCGACATCATTAGCTGTTTAGTCCAGTTTCTCTTCTGAAAAGCATAGTCTATAATCGCTACCACTATGTATGCAAATATGACGTTCTTTGCAAACAGTTCCATTATTGGGCCAAGCACATCGATCACACCACCTATGCCACAAAAAGGTAAAGATAACATGTCATCGATCACGCCCTTTACCAGCATATAAATCAAAGTTCCAAGAAATAATATTTTTAAAGAAGATTTGCCAAATTCGAACAAATTTTTCATCGAAAAAATCTGCTTAGCCTTGGCCATCGGGTTAATCTTACTTATATCAGGAGCTATCGGCTTCATTGTGAATAGTATACCAACCTGAGCAAAGTTTGCTGCAATCCCAATAAGTATCACGATGCCCACAAGTGGCATTACTATCGTCAGCATTTTTATGGCAACACCAATCATTGCATGTCTAAAATAGTCACCAAGGTGCGGGCCAACATAGTAGGATGGAATCAATAAAAGTTCGCAAAGATTTTTTAGATGTTTTTCCCAACCCATTCCTATATAGCAGAATATGCCAATCAGCAGTGCCGTAGAATTTACATCAGCGCTCTTAGCCACGTTACCCTTATTGCGGGCATCACGCATGCGCTTCGGTGTCGGCATCTCTGTTTTATCCTCACTCATTTGAAAAATTTATTTATAAACGATGATAATTTACCCTGGGAATAAAAATAATACTTAAATAATTTTATAAGTAGCGAGAAATAGAATAACAAAAAAAACATGGATAACCAGCTCTTTATAGGCATCGCCAGGAAAAATACATTCAATTGTGGTGCAAATCGGCTTATCATCCCAAGGCCAAATTCTGCCAAAAACAAGACTATTAGAATTGGGCCGGCAAGGCAAAAAATGACCTCCATCATCTCGTCGGCTAGCGCCAAAAAAAATGACGAAAAATTAGAGTCAAATTTTGGGTAAAATCCAAATACAGGCCACATAACATAGGTTTTATAAACTAAATTGATGAAAAAAGAAAAACCACCCAACATAAAAAACGACACCGTCAGCATCTGAACCAACATGCTACCAAGCAGCGATGTTTGTGAACCGGCCACAGGATCAAAAGTCGTTGCCATAGAAGAACCTCTTTGTATGTCGATGATGAATCCAACGCTATCTGCCACAAAAAATATGAATCCGCCTAGAAATCCAAGAAGCATCCCTATCACGGCCTCTTTGCATATGGTCGCGATGAAAACCCAAAGCGGCAAGTGTTCTGCTTTAGGCAGCGTTGGATAAACAAGATAGTACAACGGCAAAGCCATCCCAAAAATAATAACTCCCCTACCCATTCCGACGACAAATTGTTTTGAAAATGACGGTAGCAATGAAAGTGTCGCCGCCAGCCTGACGATACACATCATCATTGACATGAATGTTGACGAAATGTAACTTACTAATTCAGAATTCATTTCAGTTCAACAACCCAGGAAATGTGGTAAATATGTTGTTTGCAAATGCCAAAAGTTGGCCGCCTATCCAATAGGCTGATAATGCCAACACCAATACGGTGGCTATTAACTTTATCGCGAATCCAAGGGTTTGCTCCTGTATTTGGGTAAGTGCTTGCATCAAACTGGTTAACAATCCAACGAACGTGGCCACAAGAATCGGTGGCATCGACAAAACCAATACCAATATCATTGCCTTTGATGTGATATTTATGATAAAACCCTGATCCATTCAACAAACGCCCCACTGGGATGTTATAAAAAGATGTCAGGTTATCAAGCTCATATCAAAGCAGTTACTATAAAACCACAGAAAATTACAGAAAACCACAGAAAATTACAGAAAATTCAGGTTTTGCTGGGTTGATTCAACATAACAGGACAGTGATTTCAGCGAAAATTTCCTAATCAGCGCATCTATTGCATCCAGGTTTTTCTGTATCCCGTGAAATAGCTCCACGTCACAGGCCGTTTCATCCAGCGATATTATTTTTTTGTTCAACTGAATGATAACTCCGGACATAAGTAGTTGTTCCATAACACGTTTCGGAGTTACACAATTTATATTGTCGAACATAAGATCTATGGTGCCGTATTCTGATAAAAGTCTAGCTGCGGTCCTAGGTCCAATGCTATCCACCCCTCTTATGTTATCGCAGGAGTCGCCAACCAATGCTAAATAATCAATTATCTGCGAAGGAGTTACGCCAAATTTTTTTAAAACACCCGTCTCATCTAATTTGGTATAATCACCGATTTTGTTGTGATTTGATATCATCAGATATACATTTTTTGATTTTGAAACACACTGGGCCAAATCCTTATCATTGCTAACAATCAGCACCTCATTGGCATCAGTTCCATATTTCTTTACAGCGGAAGCAATTACATCGTCTGCTTCGGCTCCAGGGCATTCATGAATACTATAACCAAATGCGGTACAAAGTTCCTTTATCAGCGGGATCTGCACAAGCAACTCCTGGGGCGTATCCTTCCTATTTGCTTTATACACAGACGATAATGACTTTCGGTAATTCGGGCCGGCAGAATCGAAAAAAATTGCAATGGCATTTGGCGATTCAGTTTTTTTCAATTTTTCGACGATTTTTATGAAACCGATGGCTGCATTGACAGGCATCTTTTCGTCACCACCGGTCAACAGCGGTATGGCGTAAAAACTCCTGAAAATGAGATTGAATGCGTCAACCAGCAGATATTTCATGTTCAACTCATTGCCAACCAAGTTCCATGCGCCCTGGTTCGGTTATCATATCCTTACTCCAAGGCGGATCCCAGACGAAATTGACCACCACTTCATCGGCAGCACAGGTCGAAGAAATTTTATCAACCACTTCCTGCTGAAGCACTTCACCAAGAGGACAGGTTGGTGACGTGAGGGTCATTTCCACAACGATTTTCCTGGAATTCCCGGGTGAAGAAACCACATCAATACCGTAAACCAGGCCCAAATCCACGATATTGACATTAACCTCTGGATCATTCACAGTCTTCAACTGATCCCAAATGAAGTCCACGTCCATGGCACTTTCATTGGAATCAGCATATCTTTTAATCGATTTATCAAATAAGTCATTGCGTATATGGTAGTTGCCATTCAGTGTACAAACCTCAACCCCGTCCTCATGACGGCTAACAATCGATCCAATCGTCCCTTTCTTTAGAATCGCGCCATGCCCTGAGAGGTCTAGACCATCACAATCCGACGACAGCTCAAAAAATTTTTGCATTTTGCATTAATCATTCTAATAACCCAGACAAAGTTTTTAGCAAATCACTTCTTGCAACAACCGCTTCTTTTCTGTCATTCAGATTGCGAACTATCACAAAATCAAGGCTATTCGGGACATCGGTTCCATAAATAATGGCAACCTTTGCATTAACCGAGGCGGCCAGCTTCAACTGCTTAGGAATGTCCATAGGTTTCATCGCAAACTCCGATGATATGCCATTGGTCCTTAACATGATCGTATCACTCATAGCCTCTCTTCTAAACCCATCATCGAAAACAGCAAAGACATCGATGGATCTATCTAGATTTGGAATTAACTTCTTTTCTATCAACAGATTAGTTAGCGTAGCATCTCCCACAGCAAATCCAACCGCTGGCAATTCAGCGTAACCCATTTTTTTCGTCAGATCATCATATCTTCCGCCGCCGGCCAGAGCTCGGGATTCACCGAACCGTTCGAAGGCCTCGAAAACAAATCCTGTATAATAGGCAAGTCCCCTTACAATTCCCAAATCAAGAGTCACATATCCTTGCAAACCAAACATTTCTATGCATTCCAACAGCCTCGATAGGTCATCGATGCCTTTGCTGACCAATGGCTTTGTGGACGCCTCAAATAGTTTACATTTGGATAACATTTCGTAAATCTCACCAACGGTCTTCGATGATCTGAACCTGTTTATCTCTTCTATAAATCCCCAGCCATCCATGCCCAGAGCACCCAATTTTTCTATGCTGACAGCCACCGGCTCTTTGTCTGCTTTGTCTATGATGGACAAAACCTTAGGCGAATCCTCGGCTAGAATTCCATTGAGCTGAAAAAAAATACTCCAAAGCCGACGATCACTCAATTTGACATGAAAATCATTTTCTGTCAGCCCAAACGACCTTAATACCAATATTAATAAGGCAATCGCTTCGGCATCGGCAACGACATCTGGCTCACCAAAGATGTCCGCATTAAACTGGTAAAACGAACGTAACCGACCTTTCTGTGGTCGTTCATATCTGTATAATTCACTGATATCAAACCACTTGATTGGCTTTCTAAGGGAACTGGCTTTGGCACCGACCATCCTGGCCAAGGACGGAGTCATCTCCGGCCGCATTGCCACCTGACGATTACCCTTGTCTGTAAAGCTAAATAACTGAGATACAATCTCTTGGCCAGATTTCTCAGTAAATAACTCCAGCGGTTCGAGCACCGGACCATCATACTCTTCAAAGCCAAATGACTTGGCAGTCTCACGAATTCGTTGAAACATATAATTTCTTACGGCGCAATCTGTTGGATAGAAATCCCTAAATCCCGGAAGAACGTTAAACATAGCCATGGGTTATTATATCTCTAAAATATTCATGCAAATCAACCATTTTCGTCATCAAAACCATTTTCTTGCTCCTGCTCTTTGCCGTAGAGCAATCTACCACAGGCCTCGCACTGAACTAAAGACCCACTACTCCTGAGTGCGACCAAAATGTCATTGGAAACTCTTATGTTACAGCCTTTACAACGACCATCTTCAACAGGAATAACCACAGGCATGCGTTTTACCCCTCGCCTTGCAAGATCATACATTCGCAACAAATCCCTATTGACTAGATTTTTTCTCAGCCCATCGATCTTTAGATTCAATTCCGAAATGTTTTTGCTAATATCTTCGATTAGAGATAGGTTACGAGACAATTCATCATTCAAACTATTTATACGCAGATTAGCTTCCATGCCCATTTTGTCACTGACAATCTTCAGATCATCTGAAGAATACAACGAAGTAACAATTTCATCTTCAAGCTGTTCAATTTTTTCAGCCATGGCTGCTGCCTGATTTTGCAACAGATTATATTCAGTGCTTTTCTTCACCGAAGCCTGTCTAATCTTTAACTCCATCAGTTTTTGATTTAATGATTCCAATTCAAGGTTTGCCTTGTCAAGTTTCATCTTTGCATCAAAAATCATTGCCTTTGAGTCAGCTACTTTCTTTTTTTCTATCTCTATGGCCTTCTCTATTTCTGCACGATCCTTTGATAGATTTTCTAATCTTTCACTAATGGCAACTAGTCTCCCATCATATCCTTGTAGTATTAAAATGAGATTAACTTCTTCTTGGCCAATCATTTAGCAGCCATTGATAGCAGTAGTACAACCAGAGCATTGACCACGGCAAGAAAAACCGCTGCACTGCCCATATCCTTCGCTTTTTTCGCCAAAAAATTATACTCCGGCGATACAAAATTTACAACACTTTCCACCGCCGTATTTAGGGCCTCGGTTACCAATATTGCAAAATATGAAACAATAACCGCCAATAATTTGATGTTAATGCCTAGCCAATAGAATAGCATCGGAAAAACGATGAACCCAATCGCTATTTCAACTAAAAACGCTCTTTCTTTACACAAAAATCTTAATCCATTAAGCGAACATTTTACAGGAAATAACACAAACCTATTGAACATGACCTAGGCTGCTATCTATTTAAACAGAAGCAATTACATGAACTTTGCGATGGGCACCATCCCATTTAACTTTACCGTTAGCAAGAGCAAATAACGTAAAATCTCTTCCAAGACCAACATTTTTGCCAGGATGTACTTTAGTCCCTCGCTGCCTTAGGATTATACCTCCGGCCAAAATAGCTTCTCCTGAATATTTTTTCACTCCAAGCCGTTTACTATTGCTATCCCTGCCGTTTCTGGATGTGCCTTGACCTTTTTTATGCGCCATCTATCTACCTTTCATCTAAGCCGTTATAGATTCAACCTTCAGCACGGACAATTCCTGACGATGTCCTCTTTTCCTGGCATAGCCTTTGCGACGTTTCTTTTTGAATATACGCACCTTCTTACCGCGTTTATTTTCAAGAATTTTAACCTTAACCACAGCACCATTTACATAGGGTGCACCGATTTTAGCATCGTCTCCTTCGCCAAGGACAAGAACTTTTTTTATGTCGACGATATCGCCTGGTTGGGAACCAACATAACGATCCACAAAAACAATATCTCCATCCTTAACAAACAATTGCCTACCCTGGGTCTCAATAATAGCTTTCATCGAAAAACAAACGTTTCCTGAAATAAAAACTGCCTTCCTACAAAAGCAAGATTATTTTTGGTTTTGTTTTTATTTTTTATTTTTATTTTCATCAACATCCGGCTGCAAACATCCTCGCCGCATTAAAAATGGCCTAATGTCTGGCTCTCTTTTGACAAAAAATTTAAAATTTTCCAAAGGGTCCACACTGTCTCCAACGCTCAGGATTTTGTCACGGAACAAATGGCCAGTGGCTCTATCAATAACACCATTGGCCTTGAATAATGTAAATGCATCAGCATCGAGGACCTCAGACCACATATAGGAATAATATTCCGATGCATAACCTCCACTAAAAATATGACTAAAACGATAGATTATGCTAGGTGGTTTTTCTCTGTAATCTATCCTATATTTGCCTAAAACATCCTCGAGGACGGCATCCAGCGTTTGACAGGAATTATATTTGGCGTAATTTCCGTACAACTCAATGTCCATAACAGTCAGGTCAAGTTGACCCATCAATGATAAGCTGGCCATGAAACTACGCGATGCCAACAACCTATTGAATAAATCGGCAGGAATCAACTCCCCGCTGATATGGTGTTTAGCAAAAAGGGCCAATGACCTAGGCTCCCAGCAAAAATTCTCCATCAGCTGGGATGGCAATTCTACAAAATCCATGGCCACGTGATAACCATTAAGTGACGGATAATCTACCTTCCCAAACATCAGGTGCATGAGATGACCAAATTCATGAAAAATAACCTCGGTTTCTGAATGCAACAGCAACGATGGCTCTCCCTGGGTCGGCTTTGGAACATTAGCACAAATAACACCAACAGGATAGTGCCATTTCCCGTCACTGTGGATTCCACCACAGACCAGGCCAGAACACCAGGCTCCGGAATGTTTGTTTTTACGCTGATATAAATCTGCAAAAAATCCACCAATAAAATTTCCATTGGATTCAAAAATTTCATAATACTTTACGTCTTCATCCCATACCTGTACCAAACCATTAAAATATTCACCAGCTTCCGAGCCAAGGGCCACAGTCTTTTTCTCGATTATCTTTATACCATAGAGTTCTTCCACTATTTTAAACAGGCCATTCATCACATTGTTGATTTCAAAATATGGCCTAAGCTGCTCCCGATCGAAACCATATAAATCGGTCTTCATTTTTTGCCCCAAATAGGCCCTGTTCCAAGGAGTCAATTCACCATCAACGTTTGTTTTTGCATAGAAATTTTTTGCATATAATCTCAAGGCAGTTAAATCCTTATCGAACTGAGGTTTTGCTTCCTCATAGACTTTTGCCAGAAAACTATCCACATCGGCTTTTGTTTTCAGCATGTTATGCTTTAGAACAAAGTTAGAGTAAGAATCATTGCCAAGTAATCTAGCCTTCTCGTCTTCCAGGGCCAGGATCCTATTAACAATAGCTTGATTTGAAAACCTACCGTCACGGCAAAGATTTCTATGGGCAACAAGTATCTCTTTGCGCAGATCATCATCATCTAGGTATTTGCTACAAACCTCTACACAGGAATCATCCAGAGAAATTTTGTATTCCCCTGCCCTTCCGGCTTTGTCAGCTTCACTGGCCATGGATTTCATCATCGACTCGGGTAAGCCCAATAACTTATCTTTCGTAACAAATTTTTCCCAGGCGTTCCTTGCGGCCAACACATTGTCTCCAAACTTATAACATAATTTCGATAGCTCCGACGATATTTCAAGCAATCTGGCTCTGGCCCTAGCATCCAAATTGGCCCCATGGTCGACAAAAAGATCGACGATATTTTTGAGAAGTTTTTTTTGAACTGGCAACAATTCATTGGCCTCTTTGGAACGGGAATAGCTATCAACCCTTTGCCATAGCTCCTGGTCCAATGGTATGGATGCACTAAATTCAGATATTTTTGGTAAAATCTCGTATATTACCTTGGTGGTTTCATCGCAATTGCTCACGGCATCCAAATGGCCTAGCAAAGAAGACGCCTGGGATAGTTCTTCTTCGGCATACTCCATGGCCAATATGGTATTGGAGAAACTAACCTGATCCAATGGTATTTTTTTTATATCATCGAGCCTGCTTTTGGCCAAATTTATTGCATAGTCAACATCCGCCGTTGCCTGGTTTACATCAAGCCTATTCCCTATGTTGCGACCTGGGTAACAAAACCTATGGGTACTGTTCCTAATACCGGTTATTATAATATGGTCATTATTATTTGCTGATTCATCAGCGGCATTGGTAACGATTGGCATGTTGCTAATAATCCATGTCCAACCTAATACTGTGGTCAATAAAATTAAAATTAATACCCAGGTTCTTCCAAAACTCTTGCGCATGACCCTATATCCCATATATTCAAGAGGGGGTTTTTCAATAAGAATGTCGGATAAATTAAAAATTTTGATGGTATCTCCGGAATGTGTACCATTCGCAAAAACTGGCGGGTTGAGTGACTGTGTAGCATCGTTATCTCTACATTTGTCAAAACTAGGCCATGATGTCCGAGTGGCCATACCATTATACTCCGAAGTTGAGCTACCTGGATCCACCAGGGCAAACACCGATCCGATGATAGTGAACATGGGTTATGGTATCGAATATGCAAAATTATGGGAACATAGGAATGAAAACCTGACCACCTATTTTATTGAATTTAATAAATATTTCGCCCGGAATGGCATTTATTCCGGTTGCTATGGCGATCACCATGACAATCCCGAAAGGTTTGCATTTATGTGCCGCTCTGCTTTGGATTTATGTTACTTCAAAAACTGGATACCTGACATAATCCATTGCCATGATTGGACCACCGGACTAATTTCGGTCCACCTTTGCACCACCGAACGAAACAAACCCCTTGGGCGTGTCGGAAGTGTTTTCACTATACATAACATACAACACCATGGACTGTCACCCAGAAGCATTTTGGCATTTTCTGGTATTCCAGACCATGTGTTCAGACCCGATGGGGTCGAAGCCGTTGGTCTGGTCAACATGATGAAAGCTGGCATATATTTTTCCAAAAAATTAACCACTGTAAGCCGTTGCTACTCAAAAGAGATACAAACGCCAGATTTTGGATTCGGTCTGGACAATGTCCTAAAATTCAAAGCCGGCGATCTGATCGGCATCTGCAATGGCATTGACACTTCCGTCTGGAATCCCGAAACCGACAGGTTGATACCTGCTAACTATTCAAAAAAAAATTTGACCGGCAAGCTAGCATGCAAAATGGAATTACAAAAAGAATTTTGCCTGGAGCAAAACCCTGGTATTCCCATATTTGCTGTGGTGTCCAGACTGGCCGAACAAAAAGGCTTAGATATTCTTGTAGCTATTCTGCCTCATGTACTTAACCACATGTCCGTCCAGTTTGTCATTCTTGGAAATGGTGAATTTTGGCTCGAATCTAGGTTTAACGAATTGGCTTCGATCTATGGCCCAAAGATAGGAGTTTACGTAGGATTTGATGAAAAATTATCCCACCTGGTCATGGCCGGATCAGATTTTATTGTGATTCCCAGTAGGTTCGAGCCCTGTGGATTAACCCAAATGTATGCAATGAGATACGGCACTTTACCCGTTGCCCACCAGACCGGCGGACTGTCGGATACCATAGAAAATTACGACAAATCCGCAAACCTGGGCACCGGATTCCTATTTTCAGACCTGAGCAACGATGCTTTATACAATACCATTGGCTGGGCCTGCGCCACCTATTATGATGACAAAATCGGTCTCGAGGCTATAAGATTCAGGGCAATGCAAAAAGATTTTTCCTGGAAACGTTCAGCTGAAAAATACATCCAAGTCTATCACTGGGCCAGGCAGTAATCCAAAAACAAAATTACCGCTAAACAACTCGCTCTACAGGTAATTATTATAACAAAAAACAGTCAAATCAGGACAGTTGATATGATTGCATCTACTGCTCTTGGGGGCAAAATTTGTAAATATTTTTTAAAAGAAAAATTTTGTATTTTTTTATGTTGACACACCATATGACCGACCTATTGAATATAGGACATAAATTGTTGAAGAGATGGCAAACAAGAGGGCATCGTTAAAAAGTATGAGGCAAATAGTAGCAAGAACTGCTAGAAATAAGGCTTCACGTAGCAAGATTAAAACTCTGGCTAGACAGGTGCAGAGGGCAAAATCTTCCAAAGCCACCGATGCTGCTGACGTTGCTAAAAAAAGAACAATTGAATATATTTCTTATCTTGACAAAGCAGTTAAGAGTGGAGTTATTCATAGAAACAAAGCAGCCAGACATAAAAGTAGGCTGGCAAAAATTGTTATGAATTAGTTAATTTCCCATCCATATCCCATCCAGCCCCCGGTTTCAATCCCTGTTTTCCGGGGGCATTAATTTTCAGGCAGTCCAGGGTTTGATCAGATAGTAGGAATGACTAATTGTTGACATTGACTGATATGAGGTTAGATGATTTTAGTATGAATATAGCAATTGTCGGGGCCGGTGCATGGGGTACAGCTATGGCATTACATGCAAATCGCTGTGAACACAAGGTTACACTTTTCCCAAGAGATCAAAAGGAACTCGATAGGATAGCCATCCACAATGAAAACGTAGACTATTTTCCTGGATTTACAATACCAGACGAAATAACACTGACCCTGGACTTCAACTTGTTAGAGTCATCTGATGTGATCTTCATAGCCTGTCCATCCGTTGGCCTGAACGACCTATGCAACAACATAAAACAATACAACCTACAAAAGGACTGTTGTGTCATATCGCTATGCAAAGGATTGCCCTATGATTCATTGACCTTCCCATCGGACATCATCGAAAGCTCCATATCCACGTCCTTTGCCATATTTGCTGGCCCGACCTACGCTAAAGAAGTGGCCAAAGGGTTACCAACAAACGTCGATTTGGCTTCAAAAAATAAAGCCATTGCCGATATCGCTAATAAATTGAACTTTGGAACCATCGGCATCCGGTGTACCAGTGACATAAGAGGCGTAGAATTAGGCAGTTGTTTGAAAAACATCTATGCCATAGGCGCTGGAATTTTAGATGGAATGGAGCTAGGCGATAATTTTAGGTGCGCTTATATAACCTCAGCCATTAAAGAAATCTCCGACATCGGTGTGAATTTTGGTGGCCAACGTGAAACTTTCTATGGCGCAAGTGGTCTTGGTGATCTGATGGCAACCTGTTCCGGAGTATGGAGCCGAAATAGAACCTTCGGCGAACGGATCGGAAGAGGTGAAACTCCGGAAAAAATACTCGCGACATCTATCTCTGCCATCGAAGGTTACAAAACATCGAAAATATTTTTTAACGAATGTACAAAGCTTGGCCTGAAAATACCAATAATGGAAAAAATATACCACATAGTCTATGGCGGTAAAAGTCTAGAAGAAGCGGATTTCCATTCGTGCATCCTCTAGTTTTTCCTCAGGACTTTCCCAAGAACATCAATCAATTTTGCAATGCCACTGCCAGTTTCACAGGATATTTCTATTAGATCTTGACCGGTCGTTCTTTTGAATTCCTCCAGGTTAGTTTTTGATTGGTCCATATCCATCTTGTTACCAACCAAGATTTTATTTTTTTTTACCAGATCTTCATTATAGTGAGATATCTCGGATATCAAAGTATGATAATCTTCCACCGGCGAACGGTTGTCCGTACCGGCCATATCTAGCAAAAATAGCAAAATATTACATCTTTCTATATGCCTCAGGAACCTCAGGCCTAATCCCTTATTTCGATGAGCATCTTTTACTATGCCTGGAATGTCTGCAATTGTTATCGATTCGGACAGGCCTTCGGATTGTAACACTCCTACCCTGGGCCAAATTGTCGTAAAAGGATAGGCACCAATTTTTTGCTTAGCATTGGTAATCAAACTGATAAGTGATGACTTCCCGGCATTTGGCAGCCCGATCAGCCCAACATCAGCAATGGTTTTCAACACAAACAAAAATTCTCCACTCTCACCAATGGCTCCGGGAATTGTACGTCTAGGTGCCTGGTTTGTAGAGCTTTTGAAATTCATATTGCCTTTGCCACCAGCACCACCGGCTAACAAAATCACGCGCTGGCCATCACTAAGTAACTCACAGGCCATGGTTCCGGTCTTAATATTCTGCACCACAGTACCTTCTGGAACTTTCAGAATGCAATCGCCGCCATTGGATCCATGCTTCTGTGCTCCTCTGCCCGGCTGACCGTTTTCAGCCCTTCCATAGGGTGTAAATCTATATTGAGATAAATCACTTACGTTCGAATCGCAGAGCAAAACCACGTCACCACCTTTGCCACCATCGCCGCCATCAGGGCCACCTTTCGGCATGAATTTTTCCCTGTGAAAACTAAGGCAACCATCGCCGCCTTTGCCGGCACTTAATAATACTTTGGCCTCATCAACAAACATTACTGAAATTGTTACTGATCAATGGCAATGACAAGATAAAATTTATAGACAAATTCGATATCAATTCTAGTTATAGTTCAAGTTATGGTCCTAGGGTACATCGTTCACAGTATCAATCCATTTATCTTAAAATTCCCCGAATGGTTCATAATATCAGGAATCAGGTGGTACGGAATACTTTATGTCATCAGCTTTCTGATAACTTTCGCCTATCTTAATCACGATAGCATTAGCAAAAAATCTGTGATAAAAAAGCATCAAACCGAACAACTTATCCTATTCTGTGCCGGTGGTGTTATAATCGGCGGCAGACTGGGCTATTGGTTGCTATATGACCTGTCAACATTTTTAGCCAATCCATTGATAATATTAAAGATATGGAACGGTGGCATGGCCAGTCACGGAGGATTCATTGGAGTAATACTCGGCCTGGTATTGTTTTCGCATAAAAACAAACTTAATCTGCTACAAGTGACCGACACCATCAGTGCCATAGCGCCAATTGGGCTATTCCTCGGCCGAATAGGAAACTTCATCAATGGAGAGCTGGTGGGCAAAATATCCTATCTGCCCTGGGCAATGAAATTCACGAACAACGGAGCCATTGACCAGGAAATTATCCAACCACGTCATCCTTCCCAGCTATATGAAGCATTTTTTGAGGGATTATTTCTGTTTTTTTATCTACGATACAGAATGAAAAAAGTCACGACGCCAGGGATTTTATCGGCAGAATTTTTGATAGGCTATTCCTGTGCTAGATTTTTTTGCGAATTTTTTAGAGAACCGGATGCTCCACTGATTTTTACCCTATCCCGTGGACAATTTTTCAGCATTTTTTCATTAATATTTGGAGTTATGCTAATTATATATGTTAAGGTCAATACTCTTTGTCGCAGTCGTTAAACGGATTACAGGCAATTAATCTCTTGGCAATCAAATACAAAGCCAAGCACACTCGGTGTTTTTTTAACGCAATTATCGCATATTCCGAACAGGATGGGCTAAATCTACAGCCGCACCCGGGACCAAATATATACGGCTTTAACGGAGACAAAAATACTCTGTAACCCTTTAGAATTAAAATCAATATATTACTGATGATTTTCTGAATGGCCATATTTGGACAACTAAATAGCGATAATTGTGATATTTATTCAAAAATCAATAGCGATTGCTATTGATTTTTGTAAAATATATGACAGCGTATTAGTCTATGAGTAAGGATATTAATATTTATGTAATAGGTATGTGTTGCTTACTGTTAACTGGTTGTGACACCACCGAATCATCACTAGGTGGCGCGGCGCTAGGTGCAGCGGCTGGAGCAGGTATTGGCTACGCCATAGATGGTGGTGCCGGCGGAGCTGCACTTGGTGGAGTTCTTGGTGGCCTAGGTGGCGCCGCTATTGGCCATAATATCGGTTCAGAGAACGATAAAAAGGATGCAAAAATTGCCAGACAAAAGGAAGAATTGCGTAGAGATCGGAGAGATAATTATTCAAGCTATGATTACGATAGACGAAGGTATGAAGAAGAAGAAATCCGCAGGAAAGACCTGGAAAATAAATTACTCAGGAAGGATTTGGAAAGAGCCAGGCTCGAAAAAGAATTGAGTGACACCTACAGATAGTCATTGTGGATACTATCAATCTATATACTCATATCAAAAGTTGTAATTTATTTTATAACAAAATTTTAATTTTTTTATAAATTTATAGGAAAACCGATATTCCACTGGTTATGTCCGCATGAATAGCCGAATAATAGGCATAATTTTATAAAGCTTTGCTAACTAGTACAAAAATTTCTGTCAGGTTTTTTTTTACTTTGACCGGGATGTTGTTGTGCTTTCTATGTATATTTTGCAGGACGCTGTTTATCTCTGTCATTGATAGACATAAATATATTCCCTATGTGGAAAAATTACGCTCCAGCGTAAAAATCCAACAATCCAAACGAGGCCAGATACTAGACCGTAATGAGGTTGCCATGGCCATGACAAATTGTCTCATCGACATCGGGGTCGACCCCTGTGTGGCCGACTATGAACGTGACTTTCAGAAAATACAGCAATTGGCAGCCATGCTAAACATGAATCCTGATGCATTGAAAACCTGCTTCCAAAGGTGCAAATTCCTAAAAAATCAGAAGGTACTGGATATTAGATGGAAAAAGATCAAAACAATAGAAAGCGACACATTGTTTGAACGCATATTGGCACTCAAAATTAAAGGTGTTTATGGTACAAAAAAGTATAAACGGCTCTATCCAACCGATGGCCTGGCCAGTCAGATCATAGGGTTCATAAATGATGATGGCACAGCTTCTTGCGGTATCGAAAAATCGATGGACAGATACCTAAAAGGCCAGGATGGATTGATAGAATCGGAAAAAGATGGTAACCACAAAGAGCTACGCCAGTTCCGGAAATTAGACATCAATGCTCAAAATGGCTGTGATGTGGAGCTATCCATCGACATTATAATACAAGACATGGTCGAAAAAGAGTTGGATAGTATAATTGATAAATTTCATCCCCAATGGGCAACTATCATCGTAAGCGATGCAACAACGGGCGAAATCCTAGGCCTTAGCAACAGGCCAACCTACAACAACAACTTGTACAACAAAGCTAGCATCGATAGTTTTCGAAATAGAGCAATTACAGATATTTATGAGCCAGGTTCCGTTTTCAAAATAGTTGCTTCAAGCATCGCCCTTGAACAGGGCCTAATAACACCAGAGACTGTATTCGATTGCAGTAAAGATTACATAACTGTCTCGAATCGAGAGATAAAGCTACCAAAGGATCATAGCAAATTCGACAAATTATCTCTGACCGATGTGTTGAGAAAATCCAGCAACCGAGGAATGGCTCATATCGGACTGATACTTGGCAAAAAAAGGCTCTATGAAGCGGCAAAAGCCTTTGGGTTTGGTAAACCCACAGGCTATGGACTAGATGGTGAAGTTCCTGGCATTTTGCACCCATATAATAAATGGGATAGTCTAACCATAACACGATTTCCCATGGGCCATGCGATAGGAGTAACACCCATGCAAATACATCAAGCCATGGGAATTATTGCCAATGGTGGATTTTTGTTAAAACCACAAATCGTGAGAAAAATCGTCGATCATTCCGGCCATAATGTGTTAAAATTTCATCCCGAGATAAAAGGAAAAGTATTATCCTACAAAACGACAAATATCATGATAAACATCCTGTATGACCCAAATAATAAGGATGCGAATATAAACGGTCTGGGCATTGTATATAAGACCGGAACATCACAGAAGATTGTGAATGGTAAATATTCATCGTCTCATCATATTTCTTCTTGTTCTGGATTTTTTCCCCAGGATTCCCCCCAGGTACTTATAACCGTAGTCATTGATGACGCAAAACTGGACAATGGTATAGCCTGGGGCCATCGAGTCGCCCTACCGTCTTTAAAATCGTTGGTAGATAAAATTTCCAGGTATATCGATTTACAATAAAGTAAAAAGCCACAGATACTTCTGCAGCTTTTTACTAGCAACATCCTAGATTTTGACCTACCAATGGCGATTACGCCTTCCTCTGGTTCCGCGTCTTCCTCTAGTTCTACGCCTTCCTCTGGCTCTACGTCTTCCTCTGGTTCTACGCCTTCCTCTGGCTCTACGCCTTCCTCTGGTTCTACGCCTTCCTCTACCAGTACCACTGTAGTAAGAATAGGATGAACCACTTGACCCATAGGGAGAATAGGATGATAATGACGGCGTATATGTTGGCGAGGGTGGTACAGACGAGGATACTAATGAGGGTCCAGACGGGTGTGTTAATAATGGTGTAGACGAGCGTGTTAATAGTGGTGTAGGTGTAGATAATGGTGTGAGTGTAGATGAAGATGTAGGTGGCGGCATTAATGGTAATCCGTCAGAAGCTGGAGTTGTTAATAAAATGCCATTGCCAGTGCTATAATCAACAACTCCATCACTTAAGTTATCAAATACGAATGTAAGATCATAGTATTTAGAACATAACATACCTATGTATAAAAAGATACTATTTCTATCTTTAACACCTCTAAGATCATTCGTCAATGCGTTATACTTATTATCATCTAGTAACAAAAAAATTGTAATGGTTACCCATTTATACTGTTTTGCAGATGACTTATCTACATTATATGCACCTTTATTTAGATCACTTCCAGAAACATCAGTCAATAGGATCGACTGAAATACATCATTTACCGACTGATCATTAATAATTTTATTAATTTTATACTCTTTTAATACGCCATTATTTATGTTATAACTAATTACATTTGTGTATGCTCTATTTGGGCAATGGGCATATTTGGCTGGACTTGGTAATAGTGTCCAATTATTACCATTTGGCCTTCTTTGAGCAACGATATAGAGGCTTATATCAAAAATATTAATACCTCCTGCAGTGATTTGATTTAAAGAATTTGCAATATCTTTATCCAGTTCATTCACATCTATTATCAGTTTTTGCTCATTATTTTTCGTCTCGTCTTTGTAAATCGCCGCAATATTTATTCTTGCTTTAGCCTTGGCTGCACGATCTAAACTATGCGCACTACCACTAACAACATTACTCGTTTTTTCTCGTACATTGGCTTCTAGTGCAAAGCAGATTTTCGGCGAATTATCACTACTATCACCATCTCCTATAATAAATGGCACCCTAACAGGATAATTAAATTCCTTTTTATTGTGGGTAAGAACTCCTGGTTTGCATTTATTATAAACAGCATCTGTGTAATCATAATCATTGAGATTCGTAAGAAGTGTATTATTGGCATCACAAATCTTCCGTATGTTTACTGTACCAGCAAAGCTAGATGAAGTAAGCCCAAAAGCCGAGCACAATGAAAGCAACATAACAATATATAATCTTTTTTCCATATCCCATCAACTGATTTACAAATACTATACTAGTCAGGTTGTTCAAGTCAACAACTTAGTAAAAATAATATAAAATATAAAATTATTTTAACAAAAAATTTACCAATGCTAGAATTAACTGCGTCGGGTTACAAAGGAATCCTATACCCACAATTATTTTGCTCAAAATAACCTATTGACGGTAAAAATAATGATAGAATTTATTAAATCCCGAGGTATTCTGAATAACCGGAGTTATAAATAGGCCAATCACTAAAAGGCTAACCTTTGTTATCTGTATCTTTATTTGCAACAGCTACAGGTTGTTGCGCAGCATCTTCGGACACCACATCAAAAGCCAGATCAATAACAATGTCTCGATGCAATCTCACCTTGGCGATATGTCTACCTACATGTTTAGCAGGCTCCATATGAAGTATTTTTTTGTTCAAATTGACACCAAACTCAGCCAACTTGGCTATTAAATTAGCTGCTGTGATGGATCCAAACATTTTCCCATTCTCGCCTATCTTAGCTGAAAATGACAACGCCAGGCCGGCGATGGCTTCGGCTGTGGATTTTGCCCTGGCCAATTCATCGGCCTCACGCTCCAGGCGTTTTTTTTGCAAAGCCTCAATTTGTTTGCCGTTAGCCCTGGTCACCGGAATAGCTATCCTATTAGGTAATAAATAGTTTCTGGCGTAACCAGCTCTGACACTAACCCTATCGCCCTCAGCGCCTAGATTCTCAACCTTTTTCAGTAACAAAATATTAGCAGTAGCCATTTCTTAAAAAATCAAAAAGGAACATCCTCATCACCGCTGATCTGATCCTGGGAAGAATCATTGGAAACAACGCCAACCCGTTCTAATCCAGTACCATCTAAGTTATCATCCCCTTTGGAACCAACAAACTGAAAACTCTCAAGAACAACAACCAGTTTACTGCGTTTTTCGCCGGAGGAAGACTCCCATTGATCCAATCTCAATCTACCCTCTATAAATATAGGTTTACCTTTGGTAAAATATTTAGATATCAAATCAGCTTGCTTACCAAAGCAATCCACATCCACAAACACAACCTCCTCGCGACTATCTCCTTCCTGGGAACGACTAATACGAGTAGTCGCGAGGCCAAACTTACAAATCGATACACCACTATTGGTCGTCCGGATCTCCGGATCTCTTGTCAAATTTCCAAGCAGTATGACTTTATTAAAAGATGCCATTTCACTTATTTACAACGCTCTATCATTATCCTATTGATGGTTTTATCCAATGCGAATCTATCATTAATCATCTTTGGAATACTAGAACCGGCTTCAAACAAAATCCGAACATAAACACCGGCCTGAAATTTTTTATCGGTTATCCTTTCAAAAACTTTCTGACCAATGTGGATCGTATCACTCAGCTGACAGCCAAGTGCAACAAACGCATCCTTCAATTTATCGATCAAAGACTCCAAAGAATCCTGATAATTTCTAGTATCCAACACCATTGTCGCCCGGTAGCGATACATCTTCACTGTGCTTTCCAATACCACGATTTATGAAGTTCATAGAGTAGCTGGCACCTTTGTCAAGCAGTAGCTTCAGTCCATCGAAAATATTATTCAAATTGCTGTCAATTTTTTCTCTATCTTCAGCCGGCAATTGGCCAATTACATGATCTGCAAGCATCATAAGCCTATGTTTTTTCCCTCCTATACCTATTCTAAACCTGGAAAAGCCATGGCCCAGGTATTCAGCTATGCTTTTTATTCCATTGTGACCTGCATCTCCTTCTCTTGTAGTTAGTTTATACTCACCAACAGGGATCGTTATATCATCGCAAAGAACAACGACCTCCTTGGCATCTATTTTAAAATAGGAACAAAACCTTGAAACCGCCGGCCCAGAATCATTCATAAATGTAGCTGGCCGAACCAGAAAGATAGGTCTTTCTTTATATAGCACCTTGGCAAATCTACAGCCCAGTGAATTGTCACGCTTCCAGGAAGCCAATTCAATGGCAAAAACACGACTGGCAAATTCACTAAGTACATGGGCACCAACATTATGCCTTGTGCCATCATATTCAACGCCCGGGTTACCAAGGCCAATAAATACACGGGGCAACATGCCAACGGACTAGGATTTCGAAGATTCAGCTGGTTTTGGTTCCTCGGCAGAAGGTTCATTCTCTGCAGATTCATTCTGACCTACACAGGACAGAACAATGGCATCGCTGCTACCAATCAACTCAACACCTTTCGGCATAGATATGTCTTTAATATGGATCGAATTTCCGACTTTTAAGTTGCTTACATCGATAATGATATGCTCCATCATGTCCTTCGGAAGACAACGAACACCAAGCTCATGACGAACCTGCTCGATAATGGCGCCTTCATTTTTCACACCATAGGATTCACCAACCAACTTTATAGGAACCACCAGATGGATTTTTTCATTTTCTGAAATTTCATGAAAATCCACATGCATAAACCTACCTGAAACAGCCTCGCGCTGAACTTCGGCCACAATTGATAACTTCCTTACCACTTCGCCGCCCAGCTCAACTATGGCCGCTGAACTTCCCTTTTCTTTCATAAGGACACGCAGGTCCTTATCCAAAACACTGATCAGATGTACGCCAGATTTTCCATATACCACAGCCGGAATACGTCCTTTCCTGCGCAATCTGTAAGAACTATGGCGTCCAACTTCACTTCTTTGATCAATAGAAATTTGTAACTGTTTCATAATATACCAATCCTAACCGACAATACAACCTGGTCTATGTTGTATGGCAAAGTCATAAAAAATCAACCAAAACTTTGATCGGCTACACATAAATTTAAAAATATCCCGGCAATTGTGCCTTAAGTACTTGAATTTTAGCTATCTTCCATTCTACCAGTCCAGAACACCCAGAGGCTTTTATCTCATCCTGGGATAGCCAAAAATACTCCGGAACTTCCTTGACATTCGCCACAATGGGCGGTAACTCTCCAAGCCGACAATAAAACGTGGTATCTATTATATGGTTACCATGGATATCCATATATAGATTGCTGCAAAGGTAATGCAATGCCACATCAATATGAAAACCAAATTCTTCTGATACCTCACGCCGCACTGTATTCTCAAGTATATCACGGTGGCCATCGCCGATCTCGACTTTACCACCGGGAAAAATCAACGCTGGACCTAGATTACCAACACTGCGTTTTATCAAAAGAAACCTGTCGGCGCATTCTATCGCACAGACACCTTTAACCATAAACCTGTGTTTTATTTCATCCACAAATAACTAACGATTCACATTCATTAAAAATTCCACATTATTTTGAGTCTTTTTCATCCTGCTTATGAGCATTTCCATGGCTTCCGTGTGATGGACTCCTTTCATCGCCCGCCGCAATCCATATATTTTGGTTATCTCATCAGGATGATACAACAGCTCTTCTTTTCTGGTACCACTGCGTTCTAGGTTTATTGCAGGAAACAACCTTTTGTCCGATAGGGCTCTATCGAGATGAAGTTCCATATTTCCAGTGCCTTTGAATTCTTCGAAAATAACATCATCCATCTTGCTGCCGGTTTCAACCAAAGCCGTGGCTATTATGGTTAAACTACCGCCATTTTCTATGTTTCTTGCCGAACCAAAAAATTTCTTAGGTAATTGTAATGCATTGGCTTCCACACCACCAGATAGCACTTTACCACTGCTTGGCTGTTCGGCGTTATAAGCCCTGGCAAGTCTGGTTATAGAGTCCAAAAGAATTACCACATGTTGGCCGGCCTCGACTCTCCTCCTTGCGTTTTCCGCAACTATCTCCGCCGCATGTACATGACTATCGGGAGACTCATCAAATGTGGAGCTGATAACCTCGCCCAAGGTCTGTCTTGAAAAATCAGTAACCTCTTCGGGCCTTTCATCGATTAACAAAATTATGAGATGGGCATCGGGCCGATTGTTTGTTATCGCATTTGCAATTCCCTGCAACAACACTGTTTTACCTGTCCGCGGTGGAGCAACTATTAACCCTCTCTGGCCTAGGCCAATGGGAGTTAATAAATCGACAATTCGCATAGAAAAATTATCCCATTTTACGCCATCGGTGGTCTCCAGTAAAAGACGCTCCGTCGGGTAATAGGGCACCAGTTCTTTAAACCGTGGTAGCATAGACACTTTATTTGGATCAAACCCAAGAACATCATTTACTCTTAAAACAAATGGACAGGTAGACTGTTCCAATTGGGGATGGATACAGGCCTCGATGTTTTGGCCTCGTCTAAGCCCATAGTATTGCATCAGACATTTTGGTATATAGGCACTTTTGGGCCGTATGCGGTAGTTATCAGCTCTGTACACAATAAGACCATCACCGCCTTCTATTGACTCTATAATACCTGAAACCAACACAGCCCTTTTTTTCAAGTAGGCCTCGGTGATACACAGATCGATGATTTTGCCTTTAGAAATAAATTTGTCGCTCGATAACCCGAACAGATTGATAGCCTTACTCTCCATTACATCCTGGGGATCACCGTATATATCCGACATGTTGAAGGTAGGCTTGGTGTCATCTATGACAGAGACCGCAAGCTCATCCAGTAGGTCTTTTCTTTGGAAAAAACTCAAATTTCTCAGGTTCCCAAGAGAAAACGCTCCAATTCTAACCGTTGACTGAAATCTTTTCTTCAGACCATTGCTGACATAATGTTGTTTTTGATGTATATTTTGGCTTTGGCCTTTATCTTGCTGCGGATGATTATCTTTATATTGAACCTTATTTTGCCTAGTTTCGCCCCTAGGTCTAAAAGAACTGGGTTTATCCACGATGTTTACCTCAGCATATTCCGGAAGGCTATTCAGCGTCAATTCACTGCCTACTTTAATTTCATTTAGACTAGCATTTGGCGACCAATCGTCACCAACTACATGGGAATCAGTGTACTCACAGACCAGAGACGTACAGGCGTCATTTTTACTGTGTGATGCCGTACCTCTGGCAGTTTTAACGCCGGCATGATCTTCTAATTTATCAACATTGTCTCTAATTTTTCTAGGTCTACCACGCAGGCCTTTTTTAATATTCTCGTTTTTAGACTGTACAATTTGCCCCTCCTGGATGTCATTTTCGTTCATAACATTAGTATACTTTTGTTTTATTTCTATAAAAATCTACCAAACCGATTATTCGAAAGATTAATAATTTTGATATCAAGCAAATATTTCAATTATTTTATAAAATTACTTTTAATCAATCCCTATTGATAATAGCCCTAATACAACCGTCTTGGCCTTTTATGATGAGAAACCCTAACTACACAATAAAAAAATTCACATTCTTGTATAAGATACTCAAAATAATACCATTGGCACTAGGAATTATTGGCGCTTGATTTCGTAACAGCATCGACCAGTTCATTGTCAAAATAATTAATATCCATGCCGGCATTTACCACAATGCCCTGACCGTTAATACCGCTTGATCTATTACTCAGTAAAAAAAGCACCGTATTTGCCACCTCGTCGGTGCTAATGGCTTTCTTTCGAAATGTCATTTTTTCAGCATATAAATAGTTATTTATATAGCCTGGTATGCCAGCTGATGCACTGGTTTTCAATGGGCCGGCCCTAACCGAGTTGAACCTAACATTTGTGTCAGCGCTGAACGACTTTGCCAAAAACCTCACACTGCTATCAAGCGCTGCTTTAATCGGAGCCATATAGCCATAGCTTTCAGCAGTCACCTGGGATGAGATCCCCATTGTAACCACCGAGGCGTCTGTAGAAAATATTGGTTTTAATACCCGGGCCATCTCCACCAAAGAAAAGCAGGAAATCGTAACGGATTGCAAAAAATCTTCTCTGGTGGTATCATAAAACTTACATATACCGGCTGAATAATTTGCAAAGGCTATCGAATGTACGAATCCATCAATTTTTTCACCACTTTTCGCAAGATTTTCCCCAAGGGCCAAGATATCTTCACGGTTTTCAACGTCACATATATACACCTCCTCACCGGCAATTAAATTTCCCAGAGCCTCAAGTCTAGCCCTAGACCTCAGGCTAAAAATCACCTTCGCACCCTCGGCTTTTAACTGCGAAGCCACAACCCAGGCTATGCTTTTCCTATTTGCAACTCCTGCCACCAAGATTCTTTTGTTCTCAAGATTTAAAAAGCTCACGGGTATATGAAAAAAATTGAGATAGCGTTGGAAAGTTGAAAATATAAAAAAACATAAGAATGCAAAAACGTAAATACATAAAAACGTAAAAACGTAAAAACTTAATAATATAAATCTACACCGGTAAAATAAAATTAATAAACGATCACAAAAACAAAAAATATGTTAATTATGAGATTCTATGATTGGCAAAATGATTAGCAAAGGCTAGATTATATGACCTATAGTTATGGAAATCACCATTGTTGGAGCAGGTAATGTGGGGAGTTTTTTGGCAGAGACTTTTAGTCAGTCTCATAGAGTAACGGTTATAGATATTGATCCATTGGCATCTAAGGCAATCTATGAACGATGCGAAGCTCGCATCATATGTGCTAATGGCTGTTCTGCTGAGACATTGATAAACGCAGGAATCGAAAACTGTGACTTCTTCATGGCCATGATGAACGACGACAAATCCAACCTATTGTCCGCTTCCATAGCCAAAGCTCTCGGCGCCGAAATGACGATCTGCAGAGCCAGGGACAGAACCTATGTGGATAATTCTCAGCTAAACTATCAATTGCATTTTGGCATAGATATGTTTGTTAATCCCGAGGCATTGTGTGCCATAGAATTAGCAAAGGAAATAATAAACCCTGGGAGAGTAGCTGTGGAAAATTTCGCCAGAGGTTCCATAGATGCCCAGCAAATAAAAATCAGCGCTGATTCAAAATTTGTTGATAGGACACTGCGAGAAATAAGGCTGGATCCAAGCGTTCGAATAGGATGTATCTGTCGCAATGACAAATATGAGGTGGCCACGGCCGAAACCAACATGTGTATCGGCGACATACTAACAGTGGTAGGAAATTCTGTTGCTATAAGCGAAGTTCGCGACCAATTAAAGCCCCAGGAGTTTCCAGAATCATCGTCGATAACAGTGTTTGGAGGTAACGAAACAGCAATAGCTCTGATCAGATATTTGAGCGACTCAAAATATAAGATCCGCATCATTGAAAAAAACAGAGAAACCTGTGATCTTCTGTCGCAACAGTTTAGGAACATAACCGTCATCCACGGTGACGCCACATCGATAACTCTGATGAAAGAAGAACAAATTAACCTCAGTGACTATTTCATCGCCTGCACAAAAGATGATGAGGAAAACATAATGACCTCACTGCAGGCCTGCCACATTGGGACTAAAAATGTCATGCTTACTCTGAATAAAGGCGACTATGAAAACACACTTATGAATATAACCAAGGGTCTCGGTATCAAGAGGATAATATACCCTCGGGTGGCAACAGCCAACGAATTGATCAAATATCTTTCAACGGAAAAATGTGTAGAATTATCGAAATTTCCTGATAATTCCGGATCATTTTTAGAGCTAAAAGTTTCAAAAAATAGTGAATGTATCGGTAAAAAAATGAATGAAATCCAATGGCCAAAAAATTGCGTAATCGTTGCCCTATCGCATAAATTCAGCACAAAAGTTCCCCGGGCAGAAGATGTCATAAATGCCAACGATAGAATGATCGCCATAGTGGATAATGAAAACACACAGAAATTGAAAAAGCTTTTATTGTAAGAGACTTATATCTCCCAGCTTAGGACATCAACCGCATCATCCCTCACGGCTGCGTAATTTTTACCTACTTCGGCACAACTAAAAACCACCACAGATTCATTAAGGCCATCGGCGGGCACCTTGGTTTTAACCGACGGATAGGCATCGAAGGCAGATTGGAGAATTCTGGCAGAAGGAATATTTGAATTAGAAAAAACAGCATAAATAGCCGGGTTATTAAAACTGTCTGCTAATCTATCTTTTTGTATAACGGAATTTTGTTTATACAAATCGCTGTTTGTTATGTCGATGAATCTTAACCTTTTTGGATTCAAATAGAGCAAATCCTCTGGCATGGAATCATCAACGTAATTACAATTACCCACAAGCATTGATGAAAATATTGTACTTTTGTCAACAAAAGAATGGGCTAGATTCGGGGTCAATATATCTGGCCAACAGCCATATTCGTTATAGTAGCTCTTCAACGCATTGACTATCTGGGAAAAGCGTATCTTTGTTTTGGAAATTTTTACAGAGCGACTGGATTTATTTATGGCTGGCAGGGCAATGGATATCAATATACCCACAACCGAAATAATTATAACCAGCTCTACCAGTGAAAATCCTATGGTTTTTTTGTAATTTTTCATAATATTCCAGTGTTATCTGCAATTATATCATCACCTTTATGTTGCGAAATCGTACCGTCGTTGCCAATAACTACGGTTTTTATTCCGTCCACACCCTTGCTAACTAATACAAATGAATGCCTTGTCCATACCCTGTTATCCACATCATTCCTTGTGGCATAATAATACAAATAGCCATTGCCGAACTGATCAATAAATCTTGCGTCTAGTTCCCTTATTCTTGTATTGATGAGGCTTATTTTTTTCCTATCACCAGGGTGAGCATCGGCAGGATCATCAGGGACCACAGCACCAAATGGATCCATATTTCCTTTTAGTGCCGAGTTTAAAGTTTTGCTGTTTTCATCGTCATCTGAATTGTTCGATACCCTTGGGTAATCCCCATGAATCTCCTTGTACTTTTCCAGTGCAGCTACCAATCCAACAAGTTCGGCAACCACACGATTTCGATTAACATGTTCTCTATAAACCGACTCAACTCTGCCTAGGAAAGCATATATCAATAACATCAAACCAATGGTTGCTACCACTTCAAGTGCACTGAATCCAGACAATTTTTTACATAAATTCCTCACAATGGCATCCGGAACATATACTGCCTGAACAAAATCTGCTATTTTTTGATAATTCCACGGACCCTGTTTCCAACTACAAACAAATCCATGGAATAATCATCTATCTCACTACCACCATGTCATCATCCTCTTTGTCATCGAAATTAAAATCATCCACAACCTGGCGGCCATTGGTTCGGCGTTCCTGACGTTTGGGTTCTACCCTATTGTACCTGGATTCCTCGATCATCGAAGCGTTTTCGCCAACTTCGATGGGAATTTTTAGTTCATTGAATCCCCTTGCGTACACAAACAGAGATCCCACATCGCTGTTATTACTACCTTCGATTTGTACCTCGGCAAACCGACTACCTTCGGGAATCCTGACTTCTGGCATAATAACACTATCCGGAATATCTGTCGTTATATCTAGATCTATTCCTCCTTCCGGAGCATCATGGTCTATGAAAAAAGACAACATTGCCTTTTCGCCATTACCAATCCTTATGGATTCCACATCGGTGCCTAATTTAGAAACATCAATAAAAAATTTATCGATAATCACTTTCTCTTCGCCGCTGATTAAAATCACATCATAGAAAGTACCAGCATCCATCAGTGGTATCGTAAATTCGATGGCTCCTTTCGTCACATTATTGACTCTAGCCGGCACGCCACCAACCCTGATCATATCTCTTGGTAAAAAGCCTGATCCTAGTATACAAACCCTTGCACCAACTGGTCCTCTTTTGCAGTCCATGCCAAGCACATACTTATCACTTATCGAGAGGTTGAATAGTTCGGTTTTTTCCACTTCCCTTTCTACTATTGATCCATTTTTATCCACTACCTGACGAACCAATTCGTAATAATATGGTACTTTGCAGACTCCATCGGGAATTTTGTAATCATAGTAAAATAGATTGTTGTCTATGTCATTTACCTTCATTTCATGCCTCTTCCCACCGATTACGATGTAGGGTTTTATCCCTCTTTTTCGAAGGTTATCACTATTATTAATGGATATGGTCATTGTGTATATATTTGACTGATTACGAGACACATGACCAGGTGTCATATCATTGACTATGGAAGCACACCCACCTAATCCTAATCCAAAACACAAAAACATAAATCTGGAAAATTTGGAAAATTTGTAAAAAAACTCTTTTAGTTTCATATTTTAGCAATTGATACAAAGATACAAAAATGAATCTGCAAGCAAAACCTTACACAGATAACCCACTCGGACTGTACGTTCACGTACCGTTTTGTCCAACAAAATGTGCCTATTGTGCGTTTTACCAAGAATCTATATCGAAATTTTCCGTTGATAGATACGTGGAATATCTGCAAAGGGAATTACAAAACATCGAAGATAGCCGAGCTTTTACAACCATATATTTCGGTGGTGGCACACCGGGGGTTTTAACTCCAGAGCATATTGTAACCATTGGCCAGGCCATCGAAAAAAAGTGTCACCAACTTCCCGTCGAGTGGACGTTTGAAATGGCACCATCTACGGTAAAAATCGACAGATTAGCCGCATTAAAAGAAATTGGTATCACACGTATCTCACTTGGCATACAAAGCTTTAACGATCACACCCTCGGACTATTTGGTCGTAGACAATCCAATCAACTGGGTGCCTATTATAGGCTTCGAGACCAAGGTTTTTCCAATATCAATATGGACCTGATTTTTTCGCCAATCCACCAGACGCTCAGATCTTGGGTCGATGATCTTAACCAAGCCATTTGTCTAGCTCCTGAACATCTATCCACCTATTGCATGACCCAGGAAAATGACCCTAGTATTCCTACGGATGAGGACAAGGAAGCGGAATTTTATATAGAGACCTGCGACATATTAAGAGCCAATGGATTCCAGCAATACGAGATTTCAAATTTTTGCCGGCCAGGCCAGGAATCCCTTCATAATATAAATACCTGGAAAATGGGTGAATGGCTTGGCCTGGGACCATCAGCTAGTTCCCAGTACAGATTCCGGAGATATACAAATATTCCGTCACTGCAGCAATGGATGGCCGGTCTTGATTCTGGCATAGCAACCTTGGCCGATGATACCAAATTATGTTCACGTGACCTGTTCATAGATAGCTTGCTCTTTGGCCTGCGAATGAACCAAGGCGTTGATCTACTTAGCCTAACAGCCAAGTTTGGCGATCACAGCAACGCCAGCTTAGAAGATTTATTCCGTCGACTGGTGGATGAAAACTATGCCCAGGTCAACGAAACAACCCTGGCACTAACTGATTCCGGACGTTTACGTTGTGACGCCATAGAACTAGAGATTCTTCAGTGTTTCTAACCTTTCGCTAAACAGGCTGCTTTGTTTTACGCCACCCATGGCCAGTTCTTCATTGCCACCGCCTTTGATATCGATTTTTTCTGACAATTTTTTAAGCATAAGGTTAGCTTTTATCCCGTTCGCCAGAGCTTTCCTAGAGCACGAAATTAAAACAGCACCAGACCTATCAGGCATTTTACCGCAAAGCACAAACCAAAAGCCATCTGACAATTTTTTGGACAGCAATAAAGCAATGGATTTAAGATCAGCAATATTTTCTACATCAATGACATCTAGAATAAACTTAAGATCGTTTTTCAGCGAACAATTGTTAACAAGGGCATTAGCCACAGCCTCATTTTTACTATTTTTCAACATCTTCAACTGACTTTCCATGCAGGCACTATGCTCGATCATATGGGTGAAATTTTCAAAGACCTTATCAATTGAACAGGACAGTTTTTTTGAAATATTTTTCAAATCTCCGATGACTTTTTCCACAAATGAAAACGCAGCAAATCCTGAAACGGCCTCAATTCTTCGGACACCAGCGGATATGGCACTCTCGGACAGGATCTTAAAAAACCCTATTTCGCCGGTACTGGCTGCATGACAACCACCACACAACTCGCAGGAAATGCAACCGATGGTCACAACTCTTACGATTTTACCATATTTTTCACCAAAAAATGCTATACAGTTATCCGGTTTTTCGGCAAATGGCATGGTCTCGCACTTCACGGGCAAATTCTCTAATATGCAACGAGTTACAATATATTCAATGTCGTGTATTTGCTCATCCGAAAGCGGAGAAAAATGGTTGAAATCAAATCTTAATTTTGTGCTGTCTACCAAAGAACCAGCCTGCTTTACATGATCACCAAGCACATCCCTCAGAGCAAAATGCAACAGGTGCGTGGCCGTATGGTTTCGCTGGATGCTTTTCCTTCTTTCCATATCAACAACACATTCAACCCTATCTCCAAGCTTTAGGCCAACATTTTTTGGCAACCTGTGCAGAACAAGATTCGATTCATTCCTAATCGTAGCCAAAACTTCGATCGACCTACCATCCAGGCATAGGCTACCCGTGTCGCCAACCTCGCCACCCATTTCAGCGAAAAACGGAGTGCTGTCTAAAATCACGAAATTGCCAGTTTTGTCATCAACTATGCCAACAACTTCGGCAAAAAATTTTTTATTTTTATCCAAGGAATAGCCTACGAAAGATATCTTTTCCTTATCAACCGAGGCAACGGCTAGGGATACTTTTTTTTGCGATGACCGTGCCCGTTGGCGCTGCCTATCCATTTCCTGCTCAGCAGCTTCCATATCTATTCCAAGCCCTCTCTCCTCGGCCATCAGTTTAGTCAAATCAATGGGGAAACCATAGGTATCATACAATAAAAACACATCCTCACCGGAAATCATCCCACTTTTATTGCTGCTACAAATCTTCTCCAGCACCCTGATGCCGCGGCCGAGGGTCCGATCAAACGAGATCTCTTCCCTCACCAATGTATCATATATAACAGCTTTATTATCAATGAGTTGTCCAAATATTTTTCCCATTTTTTCGATTACCACTTCGGATAATTTTGCAAAAAAACCGCTTGGTAATCCCATTTTTTTACCAAAAAGCACTGCCCTCCTGAGAATCCTCCTCAGCACATAATTCCTCCCTTCGTTGCCAGGCAAAATTCCATCAGCAATGCCGAATGTCAGGGTACGAATATGGTCAGCGATGGCTCTAAAATAGAAGTCGACTTTCTCAGTATCTGACATAAAAGACCTTGAAACCGAGATAGTTCCGGCATATTTCAATCCGGACAAGCGCTCCAGCTCGGCAAATATATAGCTAAACAAATCGCTGTCATAATTGGACGGCTGCCTCGAAAAATCACTAAAATTATTCGTAGTGGCCATTATTCCAACGACCCGTTCCAGCCCCATACCGGTATCCACGTGCTTCTGGGCAAGTTTTTTAAAAGAACCGTCCGAATTGGCATTATATTGGATGAATACCAAGTTCCAGATCTCCAAACACATACACGATCCAGCATTGACAATATTTCCATTCGTATCGCCGCTTTCAGTCAGATCCATGTGGATCTCGGAACAAGGGCCACAGGGACCGGTGTCACCCATCATCCAAAAATTATCCTTTCGGGAACATTTTTTTATATGTACTTCTGGATCAAGCTGTTCTGAAGCAAATATCTCCGACCATATGTCAAAGGACTCCTGGTCAAATTCCGCCGGCTCACCATCGTTTGGGTGATAAACCGTAGCGTAGAGCCTATTTTTGGGAAACTTCCAAACTTTTGTTAGAAGCTCCCAGGCCAGCTCTATAGCCTCCTTTTTAAAATAATCACCAAAAGACCAGTTACCGAGCATCTCGAAAAAAGTATGATGATAGGTATCAAAACCAACATCGTCCAGATCATTGTGTTTTCCGCCGGCCCGGATACAGGTCTGAACATCGGCAACCCTTCTGTCGATGGGCTCCTGGCTACCTAAAAAATATGGCACAAATTGGTTCATACCGGCGTTCGTAAATAGAAGGTTTGGAGACTCCGGTAACAACGACGCAGATGGTAAAATTTTATGTCCATGGGACGAAAAAAAATCAAGAAACTCACTACGTATTTTTGCAGAATCCATCGCAACTAGGAATTATAGTCAACACCCTTGACACCAAATCCAAATAATTTTAAAAATTCCCTACGATAGCCAGCAAAATCTGACAATTCATCAATGGTTTCGGTGGTTATTTTAGAAAACAGATCCATGACCCGGGCTTGCACATCGGCTCTCATCTCCAAATCGTCGAGCCTTATTCTTCCCCGGTCATCCAATTGCAATTTGTCCGCTAGATATAACCTGGATGAAAACAATCTATACATCTGATCCAGACAATCTTCCCATATACCATTTTCTTTCATAACCCTCATCAAAATAGATATATATAGAGGGACCACCGGAATCGCAGCACTGGCCTGAGTTACAACTGCTTTATTGACAGAAACATAGGCATTGCCTCCCAGTTTTGCCAACAGTCCGCCCAATTGCTTCCTTGTCTCATCCAGGTGCTCCTTAGCCCTGCCTATGGTACCTTTGGCATAGATTGGCCAGGTCATCTCTGGCCCAATATAGGAATAGGCGATGGTCTTTACTCCGTCGGCTAATACCTTGGCGGACAACAATATATTTATCCACCTAGCCCAATCTTCTCCACCCATGACTTTCACCGTATCGAAGATTTCTTTATCACTGGCCGGATCCAAATCCACGGTGCAAATTGTGGCTTTGTCGGTGTTGATTGTTTTACTGGAAAAATGCTCACCTATTGGCTTCAACACTGATTTGTAAACCTCTCCGGTCACAGGATCGACCCTTCTCGGTGAAGCCAGGCTATAGACAACACAATCCACCTGTCCAAGCTTTTTTCTTATAAGATTAATGGTTGCATTCTTGGTCTCTTCGGAAAATGCATCGCCATTAAGACTCTCCGAAACCAAACCTAGAGCCGTGGAGATTTTATCCAGGGCTAATGCATTGTAAAAGCCTGGTGACCCAAGCCTTCCATCCTCTTCTGGCCTTTCAAAAAACACACCAACGCTGTTGGCCCCGCAGCTGGCACTGGCAACCATCCGACTTGCTAAACCATAGCCAGTTGATGCCCCTATAACTAGCACATTTTTTGGGCCATTGGTGATTTTTGGCCTGGATTTTAAATAAGCAACCTGTTCCTTTACACTAACCTCACACCCAACCGGATGGGTTGTTGTACATACAAATCCTCGCACTTTTGGCTGAATAATCATAACTGCCTACCATGGCTAAAAAATTTTCTAACTAATACGACAAAAATTATCCGCGATAGTTTAAAATTTCGTCAGCCGTAGCCTGGGATGTGCCAAGTTTTTTTACAACGATTCCGGCAGCGATATTCGCAAAATGAGCCGCAGCTCGCAGGTCAGCCCCGGCGATGATGGCTGCGGTTAGACAGGCAATGGATGTATCACCGGCTCCGGATACATCAAACACTTCGCTGGCATAGGTAGGAATGCTGTCTATTACTTCGCCATTATGACACAATAACATACCTTCGCTTCCAAGGGTTATAACAAGATTTTTTGGAGAAAATTTTTCAAAAATATTCCTACAAACAACCTCGGGATTGAAATCATCAGCTTCGGCCTCCTCATCGAACCCGGCCAACCTCATAGATTCGCTTTTATTCGGAGTCATCAGATCCATGTTTTTATAAAAAATGCGATTCCTTGGCTTTGGATCCATCGCCACAAACACTCCAAGGGAATGGGCCACATTTTCCACATAGTTGACAAGTTCCGATGAAACAACGCCCTTGGCATAGTCGGATATCAGGACACCGTCACTGGTTTCTATTTTAGCTCTGAGCAAATCCTTAACATCTTTTAACGAAAAAGTATAGGAAATTTTGTCCTGCTCCACATCCAATCGGCATAGCTGCTGATGTCGTACCAAAATCCTGGTTTTAACTATGGTCGACACGGACTCTCTGACGCAGAAATTTCGATCAATTTTGATTCCCGACCAACGCAAAATGTCTTCTAACTTACTTCCATAGCTGTCGTTTCCTAGGACACCACATAGCTGCACATCGACACCTAGTACCTTCAGATTCAACGCCACATTGGCTGCTGCGCCCAACATGTACTTTTCACTTTGCACGCTGACCACCGGTACCGGCGCCTCGGGCGAAATCCTGAACACATCGCCAAAAATATATCGATCCAGCATAATATCGCCCAACACAAATATCTTTAGCCGGGAGATGTCATTTAACAGCTTATCCATAAGTATATTATTAATCTTGCTACTTTTTTAAATACTCTGCTATAGAATCAATCACATAATCCATCTGATCGTTGGATAGCTCTGGGAATATTGGAATACTAAGTGCTTCCAGCGCAAGTTGTCTTGACACTGTTATGGTTTCGCGGCCCCGGGAATTAGTCGCAAAACATTTCTGATCTGGTAACGGAATAGGGTAGTATATCTGGCTGCCAATGGCTTTTTCATCTAAAAACCGCTTCAACTCATCTCTTCTGGCACCTTTCACCCGCAGGGTATATTGGTTAAATGTATGAAAATTTCCCTTTCTTTCCCTTGGCAAAACCATAACGCAGGATTCATCAAATCCTACGCCGTCGATCTCAGCCAAAGCATTAGAGTAGTAGGAAGCGTTCCTTCTTCTGTTTTCTATGTAATTGTCCAGGTATGGTAACTTGACATTTAGCAGGGCAGCTTGCAGTGCATCGATCCTAAAATTTCCACCAAGGTAATCGTGATGATACTGCCGGGTCATGCCATGACTACGCAATATCCTGGCCCTGGCCGCAAGCTCATCATCATCGGTGACAAGCATCCCGGCATCGCCAAACCCACCGATGTTTTTACTAGGAAAAAAACTATAACATCCAAAGGTACCAAACTGCCCAACCTGCTTATCATTAAATCTGGCCCCAGTGGCCTGGGCACAATCCTCAATAACATGTATATCCCTTGGGCGGCAAATATCCAGTATAGCATCCATGACAGCGGCCTGACCAAACAAATGCACAGGAATTATCGCTCGGGTTTTTTCCGAAATCAGTCCCTCGATTTTGTTCACATCAATGTTGAAATCGTCGGCCGAAACATCGCACCAAACCACCCTGGCACCTAGCCTAGCTGCGCAGCTGGCCGTGGCAAAAAAGCTATAGGCTGGACTTATAACCTCATCTCCTGGACCAATTTTCAATACCATCATTGCCAACAACAGGGCATCGGTCCCCGAGGATATGCCGATGCAATGCTTCACTCCCACCTGCTTGGCAAAATTTTTCTCAAACTCCTCGGCTTCGGATCCTAGAATAAACTGACCCGAGCGAAAAACCTTGTCAACACCCTCCTTCAATTCGTCATAAATGGCAAAATTCTGCTGCTTTAGATCTAACAGTGGCACCTGCATGGTCTATTCACTGTGAATTAAAAAAATAAATGCAAATATTTCTGCCATGGTTAAGAAATATAACTATCCAGGTATAGGTAGGTAAACACTGTTGCACCACAATTCCTTTTATGCCAAGATCTTAGACGATTAGACAGCTCTTTCCTTCTGGCCTCATCTTCAACCAGATTTATTATTTCTCTGCTGGCATCATCAAAATCCGAAACCCGTATGCTGGCCTTTTCCTTTTCCAACGATGAACACAGCTCGGAAAAATTGTCCATATGATTGCCATAGACCATGGGTAGTCCAAAGGCTGCCACATCAATCGGTGATTGGCCACCGACATTGTCCCCTAGGCTTTTCCCTATGAATGCGATATCAGCCAATTGGGTTAATGTAGCCAGTTCACCGGTGGTGTCAACCAGGCAAACCTCAACGGGATGCCTGGCGGCACCCAGTGACCTCTGGTGCCAAACCAATCCGCTTTTTTCCAGAAGGCCAATGATTTCTCTACGCCGCTCGGCATGTCTTGGTACCAACAGCAGGGCAACTTTATGGCCCCGGGATTTCATCTCTAGGATGCTGTATATCAACATCTTTTCTTCTCCTGGCCAGGTGGATGAACCTAGAATTATCAGACGCTCGCCGGCTAACCCAAGTTCCTCCAGAAGACTGACCCTATCATCCTTCGACAGTGACTGGACTGACAAATCGAATTTCATGTTGCCTGAAACCACAACATTTTTTGCACCAAATTCCGAAAATATCGAAGCATATTCGTCAGAAATGGCAATTATATGGGTCGGCAAAGAAAATATAAACTTGGCTATTTTGGGAAATTTCCTGTATCTGCCTAGTGATTTTTCCGAGATTCTTGTGTTGATGAAAAACAATGGAACGTTCCTGATTTTTGCCTGCTGCATATGTTCTGGCCAAGCCTCACCATCAACCATCAATACCGCATCCGGATCTATATTTGCCCAGGCCCTGCGGCTGCAAGGATAAAAATCCAACGGGAACAATCCACAGAACAGGGCCAAGTTTGAATACTTCTTCCGAACTAAATCATAGGCCGTACTCGTGGTCGTGGTAATTACCACCTCATACTTTTTCAGCAGCAATTTCAGAAGTCCATCTATGGAATTAACTTCTCCGACACTAACCGCCTGTATCCATAGCCTTCTCTTTGTTTTCTCTGGCAGTCTACCAAAAATTCCAAAGCGATAGATAAAGTCCTTGGCATAGCCACCACGTTTCCAGATTTTTAGCAAATATTTTGGCAACATCAATAGTGCAATTGGCAAAAATAGCAGACGATAAAGCCATATCATATTATAAAAGCAGATAAACAAGAATCACGCATTTACAAGCATGATCTCCCTGGCCAATCAGGCTGCTTCCAATTCTTTGATGTTTTCTTGCAAACAATCAAAGGCCGTGCTGGACGCATGGTTTATAAACGCATTCTTCCTATCTTCCTCATTGGAATAGTCGATGACAACCTTCGTACCGATCTGGGCAACTTTTGACTCAGGACTATTTGAAAATGCCACATCGCTGAGCACATCATTTTTAACGCTTAGCTGAAATATCCTTTGGCTAGCATTTCTCAAATCATCGTTGGTCAGGCGAGTTCTTGCCCAAAGAGTCTTATTGACAGGTGCCGGGTTTACAACTATCCCTGGCAACCCGGAAACCGCAGCAGCCAATTGGGCCATACCACCACCAAGCGAATGGCCAGAAATTATTAAATTTTTATCACCAAAACACTGTTTCGCCATATCCGTTAACAAAATAGCGCTTTTGTATAGATTATCCGTCAGACCGAAATGCTGCATGGCATCAGATAATACGGTTTCAATTCTTTCACCACCGGAGGTTCCTCTAAAAGCTAAAAACACATTTTTTGTTTCATTATCATAGGCCAACATGGCTTCAAATGGACCATGGTTGCCATCATCACGATCTTTTTGGCGAATTACTCCATCGTCGCAAATTTCAAACCCACCTTCGCCTAGTTTGGACATAAGTAGAGCAGTTTTCTCCCTAACCTCTTTCGGTAATGAATCAAGCGTAGCAGTACCTCCTATCAACACTGCTCGATCTTTCCCTATTTCACCAAACCTGTTTTTATTGATATCATCTTTTAATGCCGATAAAACCATGGAAGCAAACTGAATTTCCTGCCTTTTTTCTGATTGCACATCGGAAAGAGCGATTTCTTTTTGCGAATTGATCACCTCACAAGAATTCAGTTCTTTTAGCCCCGGAACCACCGACTGGGACAGATGAACATTTTCACCGGTAATAAGCTTTGATATAAGGTTAATTGGCGGCAATATATGGGCAATAATTTTAAATAAAGCATCACCCCAACCAACTAGTACGCTTAGTAACCTTGTTAAATTGCTGCTTTTGGAAAAATTTAAATCTTTGCTGAGCGATGTTTTCCATTTTGGACAGTCATTAACCGTACCTAACCCATCGTTTTTGGCTACCCCACCGGCAATCTGTCTTTCTTTGACAGTAACAGGGATATAGCCTGCTTTCGAGATGGCCAGTCTTCTTTTCAATTCACTGAATATCAAATCCTTACTGGAAGTATTTTCTGAAATGGTAGCTGGGTTTTTATTTTTACTGATACTTATTTTTGAGTCAGCCGGCGTATTTTTCCCGATGGAATGGCTATCTTTGATATTTGACAACAAATTGCTATTGTCATGACTCCCTATCCTATCTATACCCATGATAAATATTATAAAAATTTTTTGACAAATGTGTCATGAAATTCTGACTCAAATAGGTTCCTGAGGGCCAGAAACTTTTTGATAAAATCCTCGGTAATATTGGCCAAATTGCTATACTTCATATCATTTTCATAGATATTTTTAAATGCTACCACATTCATCCTTGTGGCATCCAATCCAAGGCCCAGCCCGAAGGTTTGATAGTTATACAAATTCAATGTCATGAGGCCAAACAGTACCGCTGTCAAATTCTCATCCTCTATATCTATGCCACTCAACACCGAGCTCATTGACAGACAACCAAGCTCCGGTATGCTTTCAATCTGAAACATGTTACCATCCACGGCAAACTGAACAATCCCCAGCTCCCTGTCTAGATGAATAATATCTCGATGACCTTCCAAGGCCTTTAACATCGAATCAATTTCGCTCATTGGTTGTAAATTTTACTCTGATTGGCCACATTGTCAATAAATGTAAATAGAATAAGAAATTTCCTAAAGATGCTTTATTTAATTTATTAATCAGTAAAAAATTTTTGACATGCTTAACATAAATGTCAGAGATCATTGTGGCTGATGATTGATATAACAATTAAAAATCTCACAAAGTCATTCGGTGAGGTCGTAGTCCTAGACGACATCGGCCTTCATGTGAATGCCGGTGAACTATTTTTTTTACTTGGGCCAAGTGGTTGTGGCAAAACAACCCTGCTGAGAACCATAGCTGGGTTTTACATACCAGAATCTGGAACAATCCATTTTGGTGAAAAAAACATAACAAGTCTACCACCACACAAAAGAAAAGCAGGTATGGTTTTCCAAAACTATGCGCTCTGGCCACACATGACAGTATATCAAAACGTCGCTTTTGGTCTGGAGCAAAAAAAATTCAAAAAATCCCATATTTGTTCGCTGGTAACCGAGGCACTAGAAAATGTCCAGATGGAACAATATGCTACAAGAAAACCCAACGAACTCTCTGGTGGACAGCAGCAACGGGTTGCTCTTGCTAGAGCATTAGTGGTCAGGCCAAAGTGTCTACTTCTTGACGAACCGCTGTCGAATTTGGATGCCAAACTGCGCAACGACATGCGGGTCGAAATAAGAAAAATTTGCAAAGAAAACAATCTAACCACCATCTATGTAACCCATGATCAAAAAGAAGCCCTGTCGATAGCCGACAGGGTTGCTGTTTTCTCCCGGGGAAAAATTGAGCAAATTGGCACACCAATTGAATTGTATAAACGGCCAAACAACTGCTTTGTTGCCGGATTCATAGGTGAAACAAACCTGATAGACGGTGTGGTGATAAGAATCGGTGCCAATGAAGCTTTTGTCAGGACCAAGGTTGGTAATTTTCGTGGCATGCTATGCGAATCCAGTCTTGGTGTAAAGCCAGGTGAAAAAGTCAGAATATCCATCAGGCCAGAAAGTCTGAAACTGTGCAACTTCCCAGCCGATGAAAACTGCATAGAGGGTATGATCGGCAGCTCTACCTACTTTGGTGAGGTGGCCCATTACAAGTTTGAAAAAAATGATGTGGAGCTGAAGATTTCAGAATTAAATCCATGCCACCTGGGCCAGATAGATAAATACGGCATGTATGCCTACGCCATTCCCGAGGATGTAGTAATTTTGGGCAACTGACATGACAAAAAGGCTCTCAATTTTACTCATTATAATTCTAGTTATTTGGATGCCATTTGCCTTCAAAGGTACCGAGCAGATTATCCCCATAAACGACGCCAACGTGGTGGTTATAATTACTGCACATAACGAAACCCTACGCCGGGAATATGGCAATGGATTCTCCAAATGGTACAAGGAAAAAACTGGCCAAAATGTGACAGTGGATTGGCGACACCCGGGTGGTGGTCGCGATATAATCAGATATATCGATTCCATGTTTATAAACAATTTCAGATTCTACTGGGAAAACACTTTGAACAAACGATGGTCCCAGAAAATTCGAAGTGCATTCATCCGGCTAGATCAAATAAATCCAGCAACGGCAACTTCCATTGAGGCCGAAGTTATGGAGGCTTTCCTCGCCTCCAATGTGGGCTGCGAGATAGATCTACTATTCGGTGGCGGTGTATATGACCATAAGATTCAGGCAGCCAAAGGCTTTTCTGTGCCATCCAACATTATCCATAGAAGGCCAGATCTGTTTACCGACGACACAATACCAGAATTTTTTGCCGGTGAAAGACTCTGGGACAGTGAAGGTTATTGGGTTGGGACCAATCTCACCAGTTTTGGTATAATATACAATGCCGACGCCATCAAAGACCTAAAAGTTGACACAAAGCCAACCAGCTGGATGGATCTAGCTGATCCAAAGTATTTTAGAGGTATAGCCATTGTCGATCCAACTAAAAGCAGCTCCACGTTGAAGTCCTATGAAATGCTTATTCAGCAGCAAATGCAAATGGTCCTAAAAGAGGAACTGAACAAATCGAATTCCAATGAAATTACAGAAAAAATGGAATCCTACGCAATCTCCGAAGGTTGGATGCGTGGACTGAAGCTAATTCAAAAAATTGTCGCCAATGGTAGATATTTTACAGATTCATCATCCAAAACCGTCGTTGACGTAGCCTCGGGAGACTGCCCCATAGGCATAGCCACGGACTTCTATGGCCGTTCCCAACGAACCACCCTACAGGAACGTTCCAAAAGTGATAGGTTTTGTTTTGTACTTCCCAAAGGTGGGTGTTCTCCATCACCGGACCCAATATCCATGTTTCGAGGCACAAAACATAGAGAACTCGCCGAAGCCTTCATAGAGTATATACTATCATTGCCTGGCCAAAAGCTTACCGGATTTAAGATAGGGACCCCGGGTGGCCCGGTTTGCGCACCGCTTTGCCGAACACCAATATTGAAAACCGTATATTCCGATGAGTATTCACAATACCATAACGATATTTCCGTAAATCCCTACGAAACAACCGAAGATTTTATCTATAGAGAAAATTGGACAAAACCGGTATTTGCCTCCCTGTCCTACCTGTTCAAAATGGCATTTTTAGACGCCAGTGAAGAACTATCTTCGGCCTGGCATGCTATTATAACCGCCAGGAAGGAAGGTAATTATGAAGCAGCCGAACTGGCTCTAGAAACCATGTCTAATTTGGATGACTATGACTATGAAACAGCTAAAACGGACATCGTTGCCCTGGCTAAAAACAAAGATCCACTGGAAGCGGCAAAGCAGCAGTCGAACATCACAAACCACTTTCGAGCCCAATACAAAAGAGCCAAAATGATAGCCAAAAGACGTCAAAGTAAGAATGTTAGGTAATTTTCTTGGCAATTTTTTTCAAAAAACTTTCATACCGGACAAGAATATCTATGGAATACGAAGTTGTAATCGGACTTGAGGTCCATGTACAAGTAAACACCAGGACAAAACTGTTTTCGCCATCTAAATACAAGTACGGAGCAGCCTCAAATACGCTAACCGATGAGATAGTACTCGGCCTACCCGGTTCGCTGCCGGTAATAAACCTTGAAGCAATCAAAAAGACGGTCAAGGCCGGCCTGATATTCGAATGCAAAGTTCCTGATCTATGTAAATGGGACAGAAAGAACTATTTCTATCCAGATAACCCGAAAAATTATCAAATTTCCCAATATGACAATCCGATTTGTTCCGGCGGTTTCGTTGAAATAGAACTGCCGGGGCCATCTAGAAACCTGATGGGCCAGCATAAAAAGATAGCATTGAATCGCATCCAGCTGGAGGAAGACGTGGGAAAACTAACCCATGAGGCTACCCACAGTCGAATAGATTTTAATCGAGCCGGTGTGCCACTGATGGAAATAGTCTCAGAACCATGTATGTCGACGGCCGAGGAAGCCTTTGCCTATCTAACTTCGATGAAAATGCATCTGACCTACGCAGGTATTTCCGACTGCGATATGGAAAAAGGACAGCTACGTTGTGATGCAAATGTCAGCCTACGACCGGCTGGATCCAAATCACTAGGAACCAAGGTTGAACTGAAAAATCTCAATTCAATTTCCGGGGTACGTAATGGCTTAGAATACGAGATTCAGAGGCAAAAACATCTACTGGAATCCGGCGGAACGGTGAAACAGGAAACAAGAAAATGGAACGCAAATGAGTCAATTTCCTACTCGATGAGATCCAAGGAAACCGTCGATGATTACAGATACTTTCCAGATCCAGATCTCCTTCCGATTAAATTAGAAAAAGAATTCATAGAACAGATAAGATCTGAAATTCCTGAACTTCCATTTCGCAAACAGGAAAGATTTTTCGATGAATACAAATTACCCTATAGCCTAACGTCGGTTTTATATCCGCACCAGGAATTATGTGATTACTTCGAAGCCACGGTCCGGGTACATAATAATCCTAGTGCTATAGCCAACCTTATTGTAAATGACATACTTAGGGAACTTTCAGCGGCAGCCCATTCCGGCACCATGTCGATCAACGAATGCAAAATTTCCCCCAGCATGCTGGCCAATCTGGTGAAGCTCATAGATGATGGAACCATATCCAAGCAGGCGGCCAAGGAAGTGCTGATTGAGATGTTTAATACCGGCCAGGATGCCAGCAATATAATAATCGATAAAGGATTGACTAACTCTTTCGATGATGGTAAGTTATACGACTTGTGTCAGGGTGTCGTTCAGGCCAATCCGAAGCCAGTGAATGAATATAGAAATGGTAAATTAACGGCGATAAATGCACTCAAGGGCTTGGTTATGAAAGAGTCAAAAGGTAAAGCAAATCCACAAAAAATAGATGATATATTGAAAGGACTTTTAGGTTAAATGAATCTCATCGACACACATTGCCATCTGGATGGATTTTGTCAGAAAAATATCATCGATAACATACTCCAGCGGGCCAGTAATGCCGAAGTGACCCATCTGGTGACATGTGGAACAGAAGAATCTGATTGGCAAGTACATGCAGAACTTTCCTCCAGATACAATAACATTGACTATACCGTTGGAATCCATCCAACCAATGTTAACAACAACTTTGAATCTTCGTTGGAAGTGATGTATCGCTATCTTTCGAATAATAAAAAAAAGCCTGTGGCGATAGGAGAAATCGGCCTGGATTATTTCAAAATATCCGAGCGAACCGACGATGTGGATGCAACGATAAAACTACAAAAATTAGTACTGGAACAGCAACTATTAATAGCGAAAACCCAAGGGCTTCCGGTTATTATACATGCCCGAGCAGCGTTTGCTGATTCGGTCGACATCATTGAAAAAAGTGGCGTTGATTGGCACAGGGTTGTGTTTCATTGTTTTTCCGAAGGCCCGGCAGAAATAAAAAAACTAAACCAGCGCGGCGGTGTTGGTTCGATCACCGGTACGGTAACCTATAAAAAAGCGGACAATGTGCGTGAATCTGTTATAGCACAAGGACTTGACAAACTGATGATTGAAACAGACTGTCCATTTCTTCCACCGGCACCTTTCCAGGGTAAGCAAAATGAACCGGCCTATCTACGGGAAATCGCAAAATTTTGCGCAACCATTTTGGGTACCACGGAACAGGAAGTGTGTGCTGTAACCACCAGGAATGCTCTGGCATTTTTTTCCATTGATATCCAATGAAACGATTTGCCCTGCAAACGCTTAATGTTATAATTATGCTCATGGCCGTCAGGCCGTTATCAGCCGCCGATGCCAATGATAGATTTCTAGACAACTATGCAACGACGCTCGGAATAATACAGGGAGCCACTGAATTTCTTCCCATATCATCCACGGCACATATGGTTATATTCGAGCAGATTGTTAGACCAAAACACCTTGAGCGAGACCATGATGCAAAACCAAACCAGGAAAACCAAGTCCATGGATTTGGCACCATCATTCAGCTGGGCTCGATGATGGCCATGCTGTTGATGTGCTCTAGCAGGATCAAAATCATCCTATCCGGAATTTTTTTCTTCAATAAAGAAGGCCTAGCCCTGTTACTAAAACTCATACTAGGGCTGATTCCATGCGTTATTGTTGGCTTGATGGTCAATGACTTACTCGAAAAATTCTGTACTCTGCCATGCCTGGCTACAGCTTTGGCCACTGGATCACTGGTAATGTTGTTTGCCGAAAAATTTTATGAAAAATCGGAAAAAATAAGCAGTTTTAATGCGATCACCTACAGGAAGGCATTTTTTATTGGCCTATGCCAGTGTTTTGCGCTGATCACAGGAATTAGCAGATCCATGACCACCATCGTCGGTGGCTATTTATCAAATCTATCGCGATCGATATCCATAGAATTCAGTTTTCTGCTCGGCGCTGCAACCATAGCCCTGGCCGCAACATATAGGTTATTATTTTCCAGTGTGAATCCAGTCAGCACAATGCCTATTGGTTGTATTATCAAAGGCACATTGATTGCATTTATCACATCCCTATTGGTCATGAAACCGTCAATATATATACTAAAAAAATATGGATTATACCCGTTTGCCATCTACAGAATTTTGCTCGCGGTGGCTATAATTTTTCTTGTCAATTTCTACTAATCTACCGATAGTAACAAACCATGGACCATCAAACTGGCTTCGATGTACAAAAATTCCGCAAAAGCTTTCCAATACTAGAAGAAAAGAACTCCCGAGGCAAGCAGCTGGTATATCTGGACAATGGCGCATCTACACAAAAACCTCAGTGTGTCATCGATGCCATAACGGATTTTTTGTCACACAAAAATGCTAATGTCCACCGTGGCATACACTTCCTTAGCGAACGCTCCGACCTGATATACGAAACCACCAGGTCAAAAATGGCCGCCTATTTCAATATCAACGACAAAAATAACGTCATATTCACGGCTGGAACTACCAATGGCCTCAACATAATAGCCAGGTGCTATGCCAAGGACACCCTAGGGACCGACGACGAAATAATAATTTCCGATCAAGAACACCACGCAAACATAATACCCTGGCAGCAGGTCGCCAGGATAACCGGTGCAAAACTGCGCGTTTGCAGGTCTACCCCATCCGGCGATTTTGATGTAAGTAATTTTAAATCAATGCTTTCAAAAAAAACAAAGATCGTGTCCATGGCCTACATCACAAACGTTTTCGGTGCCAGGTATCCCATCGAAACAATTTCTGAACTAACCCATAAAACCAACGCAATTTTTATCCTAGACGGAGCCCATTGTCTTGGGCATAAACCAATTGACGTCACTGCGCTGGATTGCGATTTTTTCCTCTGTTCCTGCAATAAAGGCTATGGCCCGACGGGCATAGGAATCCTCTACGGCAAAAGTCATTTGCTCCACCAAATGAAACCCTATGAATTCGGCGGCAACATGATACTGAACGCAACTTTTGAAGATGCAACTTTTAAAGACATACCTGATAAATTTGAAACCGGCACACCAAATACCATCGGAATAGCCGGTGCCCTGGGCGCCCTCGAATTCCTGAAATCCATCGATTTTGACACGGCCTCGAACCATGCCACCAATCTAGTAACATTTGCCATAGAAGAACTTACTAAAATAGATGAGGTTGATTTGGTGCTAAATCCCACAAACCGGGCCGGAGTAATATCGATAGTAATGAAAGGAATCCATCCCCACGACATCGCCACCATTCTGGACACAGAAGGCATAGCAACCCGCGCTGGACATCATTGTGCTCAGCCACTTATGAAACTACTCAACCTGAATAGCACGCTGAGACTATCTTTCGGATTATACAATACCATCGACGAAATAGCTTTCTGCTGCGACGTGCTCAAAAGCATCAAATCGATTCTTTAAAACCCCGGCCCTCGGGTATAAATTGTAAAAATTTTTCCAATCTAACTATTTTAAGGTACAGCACATATGCAACATGTAATTCGTTGATTACCAGCATGTATATTACCATTAATAATATGCAACCACAATTCATTACAATAAATTAACAAAATTTTGATACATTTGATATGGAAAAAATTATTGACTTGTGGGACAAAATGGGGGAGAATGTCCACCGTTGGGAGATAAGTGAATTTACTAGAAAAGTCATTTTACGTGGGCCAATTCCAGAGAAATATGGACGATAAACTCCGCATTGCTCTGCCGACAAAATGGCGATCAACCGTTGATAATGAAATTTTTCTGGCACTACCAAATCCCATCGGTTGCATAACAATATACCCACCAAAAATGATAACTCGGCTGGAAGAAAAAGTCGCCGAAGTGAGCCTTGGTGACCAAAAAGGCCAATATGTTCTAGCAAAGCTGTTCTCCAATGCCGATACCTTCAGCTGTGATCAAAAGGGTAGAATAAAAATAGAAGAGCGCATCGTGGACCATGCCGGAATCTCAAACGACGTGCTTCTTGTCGGCAGTTACATGACATTTAACATATGGGAACCAAATAGGTTTCAAAACTACATAAAATGTGTCGACCATCAAAGCGACGAGATGAGCGATATTTTGAAAGGATTGGGACTATGACAAATTCAACACACAACCCGGTAATGCCCACCGAAGTCATTGAATTTCTATCAGCCAGTAAAGGTACAAAATTTCTGGACTGCACATTTGGTGGAGGCGGTCACTCAAAACTCATACTTTCTGCCCTGGATTCAAACGCCCTATGGGCAGTGGACCAGGATCCAGATTCATATACACGAGCGATAGAGTTAAACAGGGAATACAGTGACCGCTTCCACTTCTACCAGATGAACTTCCGGAACATCGACCAACTTAAGACAACCTTCGATGGTATTCTGTTTGACCTGGGCCTATCATCTTTTCAAATCGATTCTCAGACCCGAGGATTCTCTTTCAAATTTCACTCAAAACTGGACATGAGGATGGATAACCAGAGTGGCATCACAGCCCATGAATTCCTCGAAAGTGCATCCATGGATGAACTGATCAAAGCCGTTAAAGATTATGGCGAAGAACGGTTTTGGAAGCGCGTTGTCATGGCCATAATCAAACAGCGAGGGACCGATGTGCTGGTCTATTCAGATTCATTTGCTGACATGCTGAGAAAAATCATACCTCACCTTCCGTACACAAGGATACATCCTGCGACTAAGACATTTCAAGGCATAAGGATAGCGATCAACAATGAACTAGAGACATTGGAAACGGCCATAGAAAAAGCTTTCAATATGCTAAACAATCACGGCCGGTTAGTTGTAATAAGTTTTCATTCATTGGAAGACAGAATTGTGAAAAATTTTTTCAAAAAAGTTTCGGATCAAACCGCAGTAAATACAAAGCACCAGGCTAAGGGAGAAAGCCATTATTATGCTAAGTTGCTCACCAAGAAGCCAATAGTGCCATCCGAAAAGGAACAAAAAAATAATCCACGTAGCCGATCTGCCAAGCTGCGTGCCATTGAAAAACGAGAAATTTAATCATGAATAATAGGTTTATAAACAAAGGAATGTTGGCGGCACTTATACTATGTTCCGCCACGGTAATGTTTTTATCGGCACTCGGTACACTGGTCCTTCGCCAAAAGATATTCATCCATGCAGGCATAGTAAACAGCTTGGAATCAGAATGTAGACGCATCGAGGACAAGAACCTGTCGCTGGTTTCAAAAATAGCCCAGATGCAAACACCAAATTATCTTCGCATACGGCTTGGTAATGACATATCTGTCCCAAAGAAGGAGCAAATCATCCACGTCACCAATTGGGACAAATCTCGGCCAGATAAAGACTCTGCGAAGATTACAATAGACAATAACACTCCGGAGTACACATTTACAGCCAAGATTTAGCTCTAGCCAATCGATTTTGCAATATACATCGAGATTTTGCTTTCTAATTTTTCAATAAAGGATAAAATTCCTAGGTTATGGTTCCGGCTGACAGATTAAATTGGTTGATAAACGAGCTAAGTGACATGGTATTAAAAACTTCCAAAGAAAACCTTGTGGTTCCCGAGGGGATGAGCAGTGCAACTGATTTTATGCTCTCCATGTATTCAGATGCCATAAAAATGTTCGCAGCAGACGAAACCTGTTCGGTGATAATAAATAAATTAATAGATTTCGCCAAAGAGGACAAAATAAGCATGGCTTTGACCAAAATAAGCGAACCCGATGTGTCTGTGTTGGAAAATTTTGCCGAAAATGCGACAACCGAAGACCAGGTTAAATTATGGCAACTACTAACATTGGTTATACCCGATGGAAACCCTAATGCCTACGCCTATATGATGCTAGCAGAGAATGTAGCCGACACAAACCTGGAGGCAGGAACAAAAATGTATGATTTTCTGCTTACACTTTTCCCACACCATCCACTGATATTGATGAACGCCGCTGAATGCTTTTTTGATGCAGAGCAACCGGAAAAGGCCGTTAAATCTCTAACCCATGCAAAAGAGCTCTGTGAAAAAGAACCATCTAACAATATATTCCAAGAGCTCTTGCCTGAAATAAACACTTTGCTAAACGCTATCACCGAAGAGTGATTACCACAACTACTTAAAGCTATCCTTTATTTTATTAAACCAACTGGAGCTCTTAATGGCTTTATGGGCATCGTCGCTGAATGTCATCGCAAATGCCTCTAGTTTTTCACGTTGCTCCTGGGTAAGCTTCTTAGGAACAATTATACCTATATGAACATATTGATCTCCCCGATCATCACTTTTCAGCTTCTTCATGCCATGGCCACGTATACGCATTACCGTACCCTGTTGAGTGCCAGGAGATAATTTTAAAACCGCCTCGGCATCTATGGTTTTGACATTGATCTCACCACCCAGTGCGGCCAGGGTAAATGGTATATCCAGCCTACAATGAAGATCATCGCCATCGCGCTCGAATTCATTGTTATTTTTAATATTTATGACCACATATAGATCGCCGACTGGACCGCCTTGATGGCCAGCTTCACCAAATCCCTGTATTCTGAGTTTCATACCTGAGAATGCACCTGGTGGTATCCTAACTTTAGTAGTTGTTTTCTCCATCACCACTCCCGATCCATTGCACTCGGTACAGGGACTGGATATCTTCATGCCCTGCCCATGACATTCTGGACAAGTCTGTTGAATGGAAAAAAAGCCCTGGGACATAGAAAGCACACCGCTGCCTCCACAGCGTCTACACTTAATAGTCTTCGAGTCATCGGCCGCACCGGATCCATTGCATCGATCGCATTTGACATTGCGATTGTATTTAACTAGCTTTTCAACACCAGTAAAAGCCTCTTTTAGAGATATTTCAATATCATATCGCAGATCAGATCCACTGGATTGGGAATGGGACCGGCTAGCAAATATGTCACCAAAAATTCCACCGCTACCACCAAAAACCTCTCTAAATATATCAAAAGGATCGTGGAATCCACCGAAATGACTACCACCTGCCCTATGGCTACCCGATTCGAAGGCCGCATGTCCATGTCTATCATAGGAAGCACGTTTTTGATCATCACCAAGAATTTCATAGGCTTCGGATATCTGTTTGAACTTTTCCTCAGCGGCTTTGTCACCTGGGTTTTTATCCGGGTGATACTTCATGGCCATCTTCCGATAAGCCTTCTTAAGCTCTTCGGATGTAGCGGTTTTAGAAACACCTAACAGGTCATAATAATCTTGTTTTTCAGCCATATTATTCCTGCTCCGATTTACCACTGGAGACCACCACGGCAGCCGGTCTTAACAGCCTACCATTTAGCATATAGCCTGTACGAACGACTTCAATTATCATGTCACTTGGTACCTGATCACTCGGAACATGGGAAACAGCTTCGTGTATAGTCGGATCAAACTTTGCCCCACTGGGCAATATTTCCTCCAATCCATTGTTTTTCAGTATGGATTTCAATTGATTAAACGCCATAACAAATCCGGATACGGCCGGATCTGCTTGATCAACAGATTTAAATCCTATCTCAAAAACATCCAACACTGGAAACATGGCAGACATTAGAGATGCACAGGCATATTTTTGATATTCATCCCTGTCCCTGGCAACACGTTTCCTGAAGTTATCAAAATCAGCCTGTAATAGAAGCATCTTGGTCTCAAGAGCTGACACCTCGCTTTCGCCGGAGTCCACATCATCAACATCGCCCATGGAACCATCTAAATTCATTTCAATATCCTGCCCTTTATCCAAACAATCCGTTACATTGCGTTGTTCTTCTTTCATATAATCTGTCATTATCACTGGTTACTAATGATTGTAGTTAAGCCAGAAAATTTCAACGTTTTTCAATCAACCGAAGTAATAACTGGTGTCTAATATAAGCAAAATGGTTATTTTTTTACAAAAAATATGTCTAAAATGTATTAAAAATTGATTATTCCATATATTTTTGAGTATTTTATTGAATAAATTGGCAAAAAAACAACTTATATTATTGACTAGGTGGTTATAGGTTTCGATAATTCATAACGTCTTTTCAATCAATTGATTGATAGGAAATTATTAAGTTATATTAAAATTTAAAAATATGAATAAGTCTGAATTAATAAATGAAACGTATAATCTATTAAATAAATGTGATTGTAATGGGATGTGCTCATCTGATCATAAGGTTACAAAAGCATCTGCAGAACATACAGTGAACGTGGTTTTGGATGCAATAACAAATGGTATCAAAAAAGATGGCAGTGTGCAGGTCGTAGGCTTTGGCACTTTCAGTGTCACAAAGCGCGATAAGCGAAATGGTGTTAACCCAAGAACCGGTGCAAAAATAATCATAAAAGCATCGAAAAGCGTAAAATTTAAGCCAGGAACTAAATTAAAAGAGTTGCTGTAGCATGCTCGAGTGGAATATGTTATGGTCAATTTTCGTAAATAATTTGTCTAAATATTAATTAGACGGTATTATGTTACATAAAAAGATTTCGTGTATTGCTGTGCTGATTTCACAGGTGGTTTTTTGTTTTGGAGATGTCAAGCCCATAATCCATGCAAATAACGCTCAGGAATTGATTGATAAATTATCAATGTTGACTAGTGATATAAGCGAAAAAACAATTATTATTATTGGTATAGGTGATACTATCATAGAAAATGGTAGTGATATCAGTGGTATTTCTAAATCCACTGCAGAAAATGAAGATGCATTTATAGCACAGAAAAATATTGAACCAATTAGCCGTGAGCTGATTGATTATCTGAAAGAAATAACTAAAAACCCCAATGGCGAAAATTCTACAAAAATCGTTGGGTTTACATCACCTACTTTGTATACCATTAGCTTTAAGGAAATAGGTCATAAAAACCCTGAAGAAGCAATATATGAAATGCGTATTTCACAATGTAAGAGCGAAACAAATCTTTCATTTTCTAAAATTAGATGTAAAGCAATGGAAAAGTTGGGCATAAAATTTTCGCCATTATTAAAATTAAAAGAAGATACAATAAAAGAAGATACAATTTTACCATTCGTGTATGATTACCTTGATGAACATACAGAAAATTATGAAAAATATAGTCATAAAACCTTTAAATTAGGTTCAGGTAAAACCATATTTTCAGTCGATGAAGTCGATGAAGTTGATGAAATACTTTCAAAGAAAATGTTATGTCCGACAACAAAACCGAATGATATGTCAGCAAAGCAAGTCCAATATTTTAAGCAAAAATCATATAACCAGCTAAATCAGAGTTCATGGTTTATTGAAAAAGATCCTGATGGCACAGTCAGAGAAATATCAGCTACGCCTGTGTTTAGAGACGGAATAATTTTCTCAAATTTTGTACGACGCTCCCATTTGAGAAGGAAATTATATGATTCTGGCGAATCTACAGATTATCCTGATGAGTACAGAAAGGGAGATGTCATTGTTTCATTTTTGAAAGCATTAACACCCAGCTGTGATATTAATGATGTCAAAAATATCTATAGGCGTATTATTATTGTTGATGATGACATTCGCCAACTAAAAAATGCTGAGACAATATTAAGGAACACTCCTGGAATTGAGAATATCGATATCTGGTTGATATTGTTTAACTGGAGAAATTTGGCAATCCAATAATTCAAAAATATTCCCTGGGCATTGGTTGTGCCTATTTTTCGTATATTATTTTAGCAATAAATTCTGGTTGATTCTTTTTTAAAACATGTTAGACATCACAATTTATGTTACTTAAAAATTATATATGTGTGGTTTTGCTTGTTATGCAAGCGGTTATTTGTTCAGGCGATCCAATTGAGGTACGCAGTGGACAGAAATTAGTAGACATGCTAAATGAGTTATATTCCACAGGCCAGGCGGATCCTCTCAATACCATAATGTTCGTGGACATAGATAATACCATCATACGTAGCTCCAGCGATTACTTGAATGGTAATAGCACCAAATGTACTGAAGTTGGTCCTAGTAATAATGCGATACCTGTTAGCCAAGAGTTTATTAATTATCTAATGGAATGTCCCTTTAGGGCCGTTGGATTGACCTCGGCCACTGATCATTTCCTAAGCATAGAACCTATAAACCCCACCGGCAAATATAAAACCGTCATTTCGCCTATAAGATGTGGAACTAATTTAGAACATTCATTGGCAACCATCAGATGTGATGCCATGAATCGACTTGAGACAAATTTTTGGGATCCCTTTGGAAACAGCAATAGTACCGAGGGGCCATTTATTGCGTTGCCATTTATTTTAGATAACATTGATATTAATTACCTTGGTACTAGTAATAATTTTGATCTAGAGGATGGTTCAAGGCTTCTTGTTTTAAAAAGCTCATCCAATGATTATCGTATGTTCCATGAAACACCTGAAAAAATAATAACAGAAATATTAGCTGTTCCTGTATTTCAGGGTGGCATAATTTTTTCAAACTTCATACAACCTGATCGGATGAAATTAATAGATAATTTTCTTCTCCTCCAGGGAGAAAGGAAAGGTGACGTCATAATTTCGTTTCTAAAATTTTCAGCTACGGTACAAAAAGTTGAGAATCTATCTGATGTTTGTTCCACAGTCATAGCCATAGATGACAACCCTGTAATGTTACGAAATATAAAGGAAGCATTGTCAGCCATTGGCATCGAAGTTTTCGACATATGGTTCAATTGGGAGAAAAAAGATAAACCACTCAGACTTATACCACCGAATATTCAACATATTAATCTGCATAATGTCCATTTAGGCACAAAATGAATCTATCGTAGCTATAACAATTTGCGCCAAAGATAGATACAATATGGAATAAGGCAGAACACCAGCTGCGTTATTCCACCGATGGCTATCATCGGCGCCAAACCACAATAGGCACAGGCTAGGGTTTTCGCTACCAGAGAAACCAGCGTTGTTATGGAAATTGTAATCATTACAAATTTGATCGATTTTTCATGTTCAAGAAATGCGCCAACAAACATGGAAACGTTTGTGGACACATACCAAATTCCAAAGGCAATGAACATAACCCTTTCCATATGAACTTGTTTACCAGCCCATAGAGCGATGATATCATTGCCAAACATAATTAATAAAACAGCAAAGCCAATGCTTGCCAACAACGTTTTTACCACACCGGCGAAGAACATTTTTCTCAACGCTGTGTACTCATCACAGCCTATTGCGCCATCGATAACTGACCATAGCGGTTGAAACACATAACTCATAAACATCGCCATGGTAAACAATCTAAACCCAATTTCATACCAAATCACCTGATCAACTCCAATTGCCCAGGTAATTATCACATTGTTAGAGCAGGTGTTCAGCATCGCAACCGTTGCCAGGTAAAAATAACAAAAACCTGAACCCAGCAGTGTTTTTATCGAATTTAATGAGACATGCCTGATGGTGGGGGAAATTCCATGTCGTTTTCTAAAAAGGAAAAAATTGTTAAGTAAATGAGCAATGCATGTGCCTGCGAATGTTGCCATCACAAAAAATATCATCCGCGAACCAGGTGAGGCCATCAGCCATATGCCGAAAATATTGATTAGGTTTCCAAAGATTTGCCAAGTGCTTGCCAGATGGCTCTCGTTTACCGCAAGCCTCACATCGCTTCCAATGGATAAAAATGGCAGAAAAGCATAGTAAAAAATCAGCAAAATCGACAGGTACCGCAGCTCGGATAATTCTAATTTTGTTAACCCAAATATCAGCTCATAGTCCAGCATGTTATTAACAAATAACAGGATAAGCGCCTGGATAATACCCAGAATCAATGCTAAAAAATAGCAGGACGATATGCTTTTTTTTACCGATAAATTATCGATGGAATTTACATATTTATTGATCTCAACGGTCAAACTCCGATTGCCGGATTGGCAGCAAAATGATAAAAATACACCCAGGGAATTGATCGTAATCCAAGATCCAGCCAACCTGGGGCCATATATGCTTATAGCCAACGGTATAGCCACTAGCATTGGCAATGTTGACGATATTTTGGCCAAAAAGGAACATATAGACGCTCCGGTTATATTTCGTTCTAGGTACATGTAAATTACAGCTACTTAGAAAAGCCCTGCCGCTGATGTCTAATGCGTTTGGAGTCCACATCAATCGATTGCTCCACCGATGATTGCCATAGCAAATCCCTTGCGCGTGCATTATCCGGGGAAGTTTGTAAAACCCTGTTGGCAATCTCGACTGCCATATCAAAATCGTCAGAATCAAGGTAGGATTCCCCGACAAGCAACCAATCCTCTATATTTCTGTCTTTTTCTGGGATACATTGGATGCAAAAAATCGCGGTTTCGGCAAATCCAAAACCAAATGCCACTTCACTCAATAGCCTGAGAGCCCACTGACAGGTCGGGCAAGCATCCAGCAAACTTTCCAATTCAGCCAACAATTCTCGGTGTCTTTTTTTAATCCTAATGGCACAAAACACAGCTAATACTGTGTGAATCAACAATTGGAAATATATCTTACTTTTTTTTGTAGGCTTCGTATACTGCCTTATTTTCAGCAGGGATTTCCTTGCATCTATACAATTTGGATTGAGATATAGTACCTCCAAACATATAAACTTCGCATAGATCCAATCCTCACTTTGACACAGGTCATCAATTTTCTCCAAAAATCTTATTTCCCAAGATCTCATCGCCCAAGGCCTTACAAATACACTAATGCATAATCGGGCTATTTGCGATAATATTTTTCGCCATTATCAAACATTCATTTGACACATCATCGGACTCGGATTCGACTAAAATCCTAAGCTTAGGCTCTGTGCCAGAGTATCTTATGACCAACCTACCATTAAACTTCGACAGGTAATCGGAAATATTTTTCAATTCACCGGCCAAAAAAGGAATCTCCTCGATGGGAATTATTTTTTTCACACCAAGGCTGCATTTTTTTTGTGGGTACATTTTTACAAGTTTTTGCACATCACTTGCTTTGATTCCTAAAAATGACATGGCATTGATAACCATGATCGCTGAAAGCACGCCATTGCTTGTACTTTCTAGGTCATTAAACAGCATATGACCGGAACATTCTCCACCAAAGTTTGATCCAATTTCCAACATCCTTCTGGCCACATTTCTATCACCAACAGCTGTTCGCTCGACCACCACACCAAGGTTCCTCAGCGCCACATCAAGTCCCATGTTGCTCATAACCGTCGTGACAATGGTCCTATTCTGGCTCATTTTTTTGCTTTTCATAAAATAATCAGAAATCAATGCAAAAATCTTCTCTCCATCGATCACAATACCATTCTCGTCGCAAATGACTACCCTATCTCCATCTCCGTCATGGGAAATACCAAGGTCCGAGCCATTTGCCAAAACAGCAGCCGAGATAACTTCAGGATATTCGCTTCCAACCCTATGATTTATTTTTTTCGTCAAATCGTCACCAATCACAATAACTTTGCCGCAGACATTTTTATAACATTTTCTGACAAAACTAGATAGAGACCCATTCGCCGCATCCACTGTTATTTTTTTTATTTCGCCATGGGCATTGATTCGAGATGCCATGGACTCCAGGAACAGCTTCGATACTTTTTTAGAAATATCTATTATAATATTCGCCTTGCCTCCCTGGGCATTGCGCTGGCAGGACTCTATACATTTTTCCAATCTTTCTTCAAATTCAACGGAAACCTTTCCGGTTTTGTCAAAAAACTTAATACCATTGTCGTCAAATTGATTGTGAGAAGCCGTTATCATAATGCCAAAATCAGCATCCTCAACCAATACAGCCATTGGCACAGCCGGCGAAGGTACTACTCCACACAAAAAAATGCCATCAGCGGCTATGCTATTGTCTAATAGGGTCTTTTCGATTATCCTACCGCTCTCTCGTGGATCACGGCCAATAACTATCTTCAGCGAAGGACTTTCGGAACAAATACGAAGTGCAAGTATCACCCGGCTAACAACATCCAGGGTTACAGGAAATTCGCCAAATTTACCGCGAATACCATCTGTGCCGAAGTACTTCATACTTTTATAAAAATAGAACAAATTCCAAAAATAGCCAATACAATAGAAATGATCCAGACTCTGGTAACAATTTTCGATTCATGTATTCCACTAAGCTCAAAATGATGGTGTAATGGCGCCATCTTAAATATACGTTTTCCTCGGCTTAGCTTGAAATAGCCAACCTGAAGTATGTCAGACAGGGCCTCGATAACAAATACGCCTCCAACCAGTACAAAGGCAATATACTGATTTATCAGAATCGCAATTGTGCCGATCAATCCGCCCAACGCCAGCGAACCAGTATCTCCCATGAATACCGCCGCAGGATAGGAATTATACCAGAGAAACACGAGGGATGCACCAATTATTGACGAGCATAGCACAGCAATCTCCCCTGCCCCATCCAAATGTGGTACACAATACTTCCTGGCTAATGTTTCATTTCCAGCTACTATAGAAGCCACTGCTAAAAATACCAACGATGAAATCACACAACCTATTGCCAATCCATCCATGCCGTCGGTTAGATTCACAGAGTTACTGCTACCGGCTAATACAAAGAAAAAAAGTATGACTATTAATGCCAGTGATATGGTGTATTCATCATGTATCAGTGGAATGTATATGGTATTTTCAACATTACGCCAGTCATTATTATATGCCATAATGGCGATGATAAATAACGTCATAACCAATTGAAATAGTAGCTTTTGTCGGCCGGATACACCTTTGGTATTCTTTTTTATAATCTTTAAATAATCATCTAAAAATCCTAGAATTGAAAAACAAACATAGGAAAAGAGTGCGGTGCAGGTCAAATAATTCTTAGCAGTAAATTCCATCGAACAAATCAAAGCAGGTATCAAAATTATGAACCCTCCAATGGTCGGAGTATTCTTTTTCGACGAATGGAGGTCTGCTAACTTTTTAACCTCTTCCTTTTTCCTGAAAATCTGCTTTATTTTAAACTGCTTTAGTTTCTCAATAAGGCCACCGGCTAAAACCCCGGCGATAATCAGAGAGAACGAAAAGGCCAATGCACACCTAGATAATACATCTGCTATATAACGGTCGTAATCCATAAATATGAACAAGGATTCTTCATTTCAACAATAAATCATTATTTTACAAGAAGGTAATTTAGTTTAATAAAAGAATAAACTACCATCTGACTGGAGACCATAACAATGAATCTTTTGTCGTTGACGATCATAGGATATTTCACATAATTTTTACATGAAAACAGGTATAATCAAAACCACAATTTTAATAGCCGCTAGTGTATTTGGCTGCGTCATTAATGTACCAAAAATTACTGCCTATGACATCATACCACAGCCACCGGGATTGAATGACCCAGAGTTTTATAAAAAATCACTGGAGTTCGCCAAAAGCAACCTTAAAAAGATCAGTGAACTAAGTAAGACAAACACGGATTCTGATAAATATTTAGACTATCTCAAAAGCTATCTACAGGTTTACAAAAAATTTGAATATAATTCATTAATGAAAGTTTCCAGAAAATTAAACACCGAAGAAATAAATCAAATAAGCAATTTGCCAAACAGCTTTGGTCTTAATGAATATAATGTCAGAATAATAGACTATGAATCAGTGCTCAATGCTTTTAATGAAGAACTTGGAAAAGGTCGTGTGGAGTATTACAAAGCCCTCGCAACAGACGCCAATAACCAGGCCTGGACCCATGAATTACAAATGTTTTTTTTAAATACCGAAGAATTGCTCAAAAAACTTGAAGAGAAAGAAGCTAACAAAAATAAGTACAAACCAGAACCTGGTAAGGCAAAAGATGATAGTGCGTTAGATCAACAAGAATACCAGGCACCATCCGTGGCAAAAGACTCAAAAAGCTCAAAAAGCTCGAAAGACTATTCAGGCATACCGGACAGTATCCTAAAAACCACCGAAGGCACTGTAACATTTAGTAAAGAAGACAAATCCAATCCCAATAAATATTCGATTAGAATAAAATGCATCAAACAGATGATGGAGGAAATCAATTCGGACAGAATAAAAAATAACGACGTTCTGAGGCAGCATTTTGTAACATTTTTAGCCATAAATAAGTTGAGATCGGAGCTAGATGAAAATTATAAACTTAACTTTATTTTTAGCGATAATCCATCGGCCCTTGTAACCAAGTCTAAGACCGATATTAATTTAAACCACTCGGATATTTACTGTGATCGGATGTTAACATATCCGGAATTTTCTGATAACTCGCAGCTAAATATTTTTCTGGGACTATCGCCATTTACAAGTTACTTCAGTGCCATGCCACACGAATTCGGCCATGCTTGGTATGTGTATTTAATACAATCTTTTTGCGGAAAATCCTACGCTAAACATATAGATAAATTAAGAAAATGTTTTCATGGGTTAAAATCATCAACATTTTTAAAAAATATGTTCCCAATAGTGGATAATTTCGTAGGTGATGACATGCTCAATGTCATATCGAGTCTAAAAACATCGAACAATAGCTCCAAATCACTATGTTATTGGTGCAAGAACATTTGGGCTGAAAGTAATCTCAGTACCGAGGACATAAATATCTTTATCAACAAAAATCCCTACGATTGTCGCGATATATTAAATACGATGTGTTATAATTATATTTTTGGTAGCTCTGCCGAAATGGCCCAGGTCCTGGGATTGGCAACTGCCAAAAATGAATCACGTGAAACCATCATATTCGTAAACCGTCTAAGTGACTTTGACTACGATGTTTACAATGACTATCCATTCAGAGCAGTCTATGCTGTGAACAACCCTAATCATTGTATAAAAGATGCCACCATGACAGACAAGAAAATTAAAAAAATTAAAAATTTTGTCGATAATTTCAAAAATGATTTAGAGAATCAAAAAACGATAAAAAAACAGGGGCAAGTGGGTAAATACTTTCACAGATATACCTTATTACGCATAAAAGAATTACGTGATCAGGGAATTGAAACCATTATACCATCAGAAAATGCCATGAAAATGTTCTTTGCTCTACATGGTAAAGACCTGGATGACTATCGAAAGAAAAGGAACGAGATAAAAAACGCAGAAGCAGAAAAGACCGAATAAATCGGTCAAATAAATTCGTTGATATACCACGGCGCCCCAGGCGCCGTCGGGCTTTCCTAAAACAATAATAAACAAGCAGTCACGGTAACCATTCTATCCCAAGTTCTATCATCTGAATTGACATATAGTCCACTGATAGTCATAAATCAGTCTCATAGGTATTGATTTTGATTAAAATGGGAAACCATGGCATGATATGTCTAGCATTGGGCAGCAATCTGGGTAACCGATTCGAAAATTTCAGATCGGCTCTGGCGGAATTATCGAAATTTTTTGATGTTAAAACAACATCACATATAATAGAAACCGAGGCAATATTACCAGAAGGTGCTCCGCCCGAATGGAATATCCCATATTTAAATATGATAGTGGCAGGGAATTCTCACTGTCCACCAACGGAACTTCTTGATAAAATAAAAACCATCGAAGCCAAATTAGGACGTAACCTAAATGCTGAAGTTTGGTCTCCAAGAATCATAGACATAGACATACTTTTTTATAACGATGAACATATAAACACTGAAAAGTTGTCTATTCCGCACAGGCAAATCAAAAATCGGGATTTTATTCAGTTTCTACTAAATGAGATCGGTTACGAAATTCCACAAAATATAAAAACCTATTCGGACCAATATATGGCTTTGAACCATTTTGTTCTTGAGCCAAAAATGGTGGCGATTGTAAATGTAACGCCGGATTCCTTTTCCGATGGTGGAAATTTCCTGGCCGTGGATAGGGCCGAAGCTCACATAAATGACCTATATAACAACGGTGCCCAGGTAATAGAACTAGGTGCCCAATCAACAAGGCCTGGGTACAAAGAAGTTTCTGCCTCGGAAGAGATTTCGCGACTTTCTGAAATACTGGAACGCTGTGGTTATATTGACTGCCTGGGCTTGGATTCTTACCAGGATGATGTGTTGAAAGTTTTGATGAAAAATTACAAATTTAAATGGATAAATGATCAAAAATCTAGGCTTAGCGATGAGACATTGAAGCTAATCGCAGCCAGTGGCGCTAAATTTGTAACCATGCTTCAGCATATGGATGTGGACTGGTTCGCCCAGCGACTGGCCTATCTGGAAAACCTCGGATTGAACCGAGAAAACATCATTATAGATCCGGGTATAGGGTTCGGCAAAACCAGATTACAGAACGTAGAAATCACAAAAAATCTTTCTAGGATCAAAGAATTTGGCTGTGACATTTTGTATGGCCACTCACGGAAATCGTTCATGACGCTTTTTTCCAGTGCCCAGGCCAGTGACCGTGATATCGAAACCATCGCCGTTTCAAACTTCGTTGACGGCATTGCAGATTACCTGCGCATACATAACCTGAAGGATCACATGAAATTTTTCGTAGCAAAGCGTTGCATGGAAACAATGACAAATTAGATCACCTTGTTACCTAGTCTAATATATAACATTATCACGGTTTGGAATTCTTCTTATTGACAGTTTAGTTAAGAACTAAAGACTGCGCGAGATTTTATAAAAATGTCAACGGAATTAAAAGATACATTAAATTTGCCGGTCACGAAATTTCCGATGAAAGCGGATCTTACCAAACGAGAACCGGCTAGAATAGCTCATTGGGAAAACATGGATTTATACAATAAAATTCAAAAAAAGAATGCCCAGGGGCAAAGGTTTATTCTCCACGATGGACCACCGTTTACCAATGGCGACGTGCACATAGGTACAGCATTGAATAAGATACTCAAGGATATCATCCTACGATACAAATCGATGAACGGGTTTAGTACTCCATATATTCCAGGCTGGGATTGCCATGGCTTACCAATCGAACACAAAGTCAGTAAAAAATTAAAAGATGAAAACCGCAGTCTCGATATTGTACATCTCCGCCGGGAATGTGCGAATTTTTCTAAATCGTTTATAGAAAAGCAGCGCAGGCAATTCATCCGGCTAGGCATATTGGCTGACTGGGAAAATGAATACAAAACCATGGATCCGGACTACGAATCTGTTGTCCTGAATTGCTTTGCAGACTTCGTCGAAAATGGGCTTGTATATAGAAAAAAGAAACCGGTATATTGGTCCATTCCATGTAAAACAGCTCTGGCCGAGGCAGAAATAGAATACAAAGATCACAAAAGCCCATCTATTTACGTTAAATTTAAAGTCAGCGACCAATGTACCCAAAGGTTAGCATTGCCAAGCAACTCCTATGTGGTGATTTGGACAACAACGCCCTGGACCATACCGTCCAATATGGCCATAGCTGTACATCCAGATCTTAATTACCTGGCTCTAACCAAGGACGATGAAACATTTATAATTGCTGAAAAATTGGTTGATCAATTCGCATCAGCCTGTGACATAAAAATAAAAAATTTCAAAAAAATCCTCACACTGCCCGGCAGAGGCCTCGAAGGTGTGGTAGCAAAACATCCGTTGATAGAAAGAGACAGCAAAGTGATTCTGGCAGATTATGTCAAGGATGATGCAGGAACAGGCTGTGTTCATACTGCTCCTGGCCATGGATTGGAAGACTATGTGACCGGCCTAAAGTACGGAATTGATGTTTATAGTCCATTGGATGACGATGGCTGCTATGTGGATGATGGGCAAATCCCTTCGGATCTTGTAGGCCTAAGCGTTCTAGATATTGATGGCAAGTGCCAAGCAAATGACGCCGTCATCGAAAAACTCAGGGCTGCCAACGCACTGCTTGGATTCCATATTGTCGAGCATCAATACCCGTTCTGCTGGAGGTCAAAAACACCAGTGATATTCAGAGCCATGGACCAATGGTTCATCGAAGTCGACGGCCGGGTAAAAGAAATGGCATTGAAAGCCATAAAGACCGTAAAATGGATACCAAGCTACGGTGAAAATCGTATCATCGGTGCAGTGACATCACGGCCAGACTGGTGCATAAGCCGACAAAGAACCTGGGGAATCCCCATACCAGTATTTTTTGATGAAACCGGCAACTCATTGCTAGATGCCAAGCTAATCCGGGCCCTGGCCGAAAAAATATCCAAATATGGATCGAACTTTTGGTTTGAATCCTCGACAGAAGAAATTCTATCCGGGATTGATCTACCGCCGCCATGGCAGGGTAAACAATTGATCAAAAGCACCGATACACTGGACGTATGGATAGATTCCGGTGTGAGCCACAGAGCGGCGCTTCACAACAGAGATGTTCTCTCCTTTCCATCCGATATGTACTTGGAAGGCAGCGACCAACATCGAGGTTGGTTCCAATCTTCGCTGCTTACCAGTGTGGTTGTCAATGGCGGCTGCGCCCCCTATAAGGAAGTCCTAACCCACGGATTCGTCGTTGGTGAAGACAAGAAAAAAATCTCTAAAAGTGATGGTAAACCACAAACGGCAGACGACTATGTTAATAAATTTGGCACGGATATTCTGCGGCTATGGATTGCCTCCGAAGATTTTAGAAATGATGTGCCATTATCCGATGACATATTTACCAATGTTATCAGCAGCTACCGATCCCTGAGGAACACCATAAGGTTTCAAATAGGAAATCTTTACGATTTCGATGCACCAAAACATGCTGTCGACCAAAAAGATATGACATCGATTGACAAATGGATCATGCATAAAACTAGGATTCTAATAGAGCAATGTACCGAATGTTACAATGACTACAATTTTCACAAAGTCTACCAACTAATCAACAATTTTTGCTCGATAGAATTGTCCGCCAAGTACCACGATATCCTGAAAGATAGACTCTATACTCATGGTCCAAGTTGGTCCACCAGAAGGTCTTCTCAAACAGCTATTCATTACGTACTAAATTCGTTATTGAAATTATTAGCACCAATTCTTATGTTTACCACCGACGAGGCCTTGAGTTTTATGATAAATAGTTGCGAATTTTCCGACATATCCATACATCTTGCCGACTGGCCAAAATGTGATGATTGGCTGGATTTTTCCGATGAATCCGCCGAGGTTGACTCCATAATGCAAATCCGAGATAGGGTTAATGAGCAGCTAGAGTTGCTCAGAAAAGAAAAAAAAATAGGACAATCCCTGGATGCAAAGGTCAGTATATATTGCAATGGTTGGAATTTCGAATTGCTTCAAAAACATACTGATGAATTGGAAGAATATTTCATCGTTTCAGAAGTATATTTGGAAGAAAGTGATGTGTTTTCTGTAAAGGCAGAACCAAGTAAGCTCGAGAGATGTCCAAGAAGCTGGAGGAGAGTCGCAAAGTTTGTATATGCTGGTAGGTTTGGCAGGGTGTCTGAGCGTTGCCTAAAAGCACTTAAGGATAAATACATGGAAGAATTTTAACCTATAATTTTCTATTATGGCTAACAAAAAATTTTCACCAAAAAAGTCTAGAGGCGTAAACCGTGATGCTATTATCGAGATGGTTAAGAACCGACGCAGTTCTATAATCAAACACGATAACCGTGGGTCCAACTATTTTTCGATGGAGGATGTGATGGACATTATACAAAACAGATCCAAGGAAGGTACCGGAACGGTCAACAATGTAAAGGTACAGAATAAACAAAAAATTGTGGAAAAAATCAGGAAAGAAAGCAAAAACATCGTTGTGTCCGCCGCCGGCATCGCAGATATATTGGGCTTCAATCCTTCGACACAAAAAAGCAAACCCGAAGATAAAAAAGCCAAAAATGTGCCGGCAAAACTAAAGATCCATTATGATAACCTGTTGATACTCAAAGAAATAATACAACATAAATTGAATAATAATGAAATTCCAAGCAAACTATTACGGAAAAATGGTGGATTCAATCCAGAGTTTGCTTTTACGATGCTACCACCGGGCATCGAGGCTTTACACGAAATTGACGCAGCCTTGGACAGAATAGAAAACAATGCATTCGGCATCTGCGAAATAACCGGCGAACCCATATCAGACGAAAGGTTGGCGATTTTCCCCTTTACAAGATATTCGGTTGAAGGGAAAAAGGAACATGAACGGCAAATTGCAGTGAAAGAAAAAATACAGTACAATGGAGCATTTGCAGAAGACATCGATGGTGGATTTAATCTTTATGATAATGAAACCACAGAGGAATAATTTTTGCAAATTCTGGACGACATTGCTCATTTTATGTACCTTAGATCAAACCACTAAATACCTAGCCAGGACCCAATGTTTTGGCCAATGTGCGTTTCCTATCACTATCTTGGAGAATTGGATATATTTCGTACCATCGTTTAATACCGGTGCCGCCTGGGGAATGTTCAGTAAAAACGCCCGGGCTCTTGGTATGCTTGGATGCCTGGCTTTGGTGGCAATTTTTTTAGCAAGAAAAAGGCTGGAACTTTTTACCAATCAATACGTCTTTGGTGCCATATGTGGAGGCATCATCGGCAATATCATCGATAGACTGGTGTTTGGATGCGTCACAGATTTCATAGACGTAAATCTGCAAGTATATAGATGGCCAACGTTTAACGTAGCAGACAGCGCCATATGCATCGGCGTGATTTATTACGCCATAAAGACCCATTTTAAATCAACTAACAATTGCCAATGACCCATTGCCCAATCTATAAATCCTGTTAGTCATTTTTGCAAACCTATCATTGTGGGTGACCAATATCAGAGAAACCCCGTCTGAATCACATAAATCCAAGATCATTTTCATGATAGAGGCTCCGGTTTTTTCATCCAAATTACCGGTGGGCTCATCGGCCACAATCACCGCTGGATTGTTTATCATAGCCCTTGCTATGGCCACCCGTTGGCGTTCGCCGCCGGACAATAAACTCGGCAAACTATAACATTTATTTGCCATTCCTAGTATTTCCAATAGCTCCAGGGCCCGGATTTTAGCACTAGGCAAGTTCTTTCCGGCCAATCTAGAAGGTAACAGCACATTGGCCAATACGCTGATCTCATTGATTAGACAGAAGTCCTGGAATATAAATCCCAAAAATTTTGACCTAAAAATGGCTAACTTACTATCTGACAAGCTGGTTATATCAAAGCCGTTCCAGATTATGGTTCCCTCATCTGGCCTATCCAGTCCAGCCACCAGACTCAGCAATGTGGTTTTCCCGCAACCGGACTCACCGATAATACTCATGCTCTTGCCGCGCAGTACATTAAAACTCACACCACCGATGACCGATAGGGCCTCGGCTCCGGTCCCAAAACGCCGAGAAATCGCATTGACCCTAATGATATCATCGTCGCTCATAGTTTATCAAAATCAGCGATGTCTCTCGCCGCTCCAGGTGGTAAATTTTCCGGCTGAATCGAACAGACTGCGAGCCATGCAATTGGACCTCGTCGACCGTAACGCGGTGATATAACCACCAATCGGATCATACTTGGCAAGACTAAACCCTGGCATATGCTTCGGCACAACAGGTTTTGTTTGCAGAAAAATAGTTCGCTCCGGGTCCAAAAGCTTAACCTGCTCAACACTAATAGAATCAATAACATCGGAACCCTTTGTCATGGTAAAAAAATCACCCATACTTTTGGGACATACCACCCTATCATAGGCACCATTTGTCTCCATTGCAAAGCCCAAACTTGTATATGAAAACGTACTAACTCCTTCCATCAGAGATGAATAAGCTCGCAAAAATAGCATAGCTATGCGGAGGCCAACCACCCGGCCAGGACCTTCGCAAAAGACCATTTTGCTAAAAAAATACTTCTCCAGCACAGATTTCAAAAAATCGAAAATCATCATTGGTTCATCGCAGACAAATGAATCCACAACCTGCCATCTGACAACGACGAAAACAAAACTTTTTTGCGTTGCCGTGTCTATCACAAGGTATGCATCTTCTAGGGCCATGGCATACCACTAGGGAATAACCAGGAAATTACTATCGAAAAATTTTGAAAATTGTCAAAAAATGGTTATATTATAACACCATGTGTCCAGCTGAGATAGTGTTGGTCTGCAAGGATTTTTGGCCCGACACCCAGGCCACAAGCCAATTATTTTCCGATCTGATCTACCATCTCACCGAAAAAGGTCACCATATTTCTGTGATATGCGGATATCCCATGGCCTCGGAATGCAAATTCGATGAAACTCAGCCACTTGGGAAAGTAAAAATCACCCGCATTGGACCAAAAAAGCCATCGAAGAAAAATATACTATGCAGACTATATCATTACCTTGCGTTTTCGCTGTGCCTCGGGACCCATATGTTCAAGTACCGCCATAACAAGGTGATAGCGCTTACAGCACCACCATTTCTACCGGCCTGGATCTATATATTACAAAAATTATTCAAGTTCAAATACAGCCTGTTCATTCTCGACCTATACCCAGAAATATTGACAGGATCAAAAATTTTTAAACCAAATATTTTTTTAATAAAAGTATGGAAGTATTTGAATAAAAAGGCATTCTATCATGCAGATAGAATATTTGTTCTTGGTCGAGACATGGAAAACGTGCTGAAAACCTCCTATGGCCTAGGTGAAACCGTTTATTATTTCCCACACTGGAGCCAAACCAACGGAAAGCTAATAAACTTCGAAGATACCTACCTAATCAATAGGTTAAATCTCAGGTCAAAATTCGTGGTCCAGTATTCAGGCAACATGGGATTGCTGCACGATATGGACTCATTCGTTCTCGTGGCAAAAACATTGGCAAGCTATGAGCAAATCCACTTCCTGTTCATTGGCAGTGGGAAGCGCAAAAAGAATGCCCAAAAATTATCCACCAGAATGAAAAACATAACCTGGCTGCCCCAGCAATCCAAAGCCCATCTGGCCGAAACCCTTGCGGCCTGTCACGTCGGCCTTGTTTCGCTTCGAGAAAGCATGCTCGGCTATGCCGTACCAAGTAAACTGTATGGAATCTTAGCCGCGGGCCGGGCTGTAATTGCAATGGCACCAAAGGGTTCTGAAATTGAACAGACCATTACCGAAAGTAACTGCGGAATTGTCACCACTGGAATACAAGATACAGCAACAGCAATCCTGGAATTGTACTATAATAGAGAAAAATTGGAACAGCTATCAGCCAATGGCCATAGGGAGTTCTTGAAAAAATACACATTGGCCAATGCCATTGTCAGATATGAACAATTATGCACAAACGGCTTATAAGTGGCTGATAAATTTCATCCATCGTCATATTTACCCAATCTCTTTAATCCTTAGCTTTGCTCTGGAAGCATTTGTGGTTCAAGAATTGACCATTCCTTCGCTTCATAACAATATTACAAACGCACTGGCAACAAAGTTGCTAAGAGCCCTTATAAATCTATCCTTCTCGACTTTTCTTGTCTCAGTGTTTTTTGGGAAATGCCGAGTTCTATTATATATTGTTAGTATACTTGAATTTATTCTATCACTCGTATTCCTAACCTACTATGGATATTTCAAAGTACCAATAACACTGACCGTCATAATTTCTCAAATCCACGAGTTTATAAAAATATCTGACGTCGCCATCCCATTGATAAGTCCAACGGTATTCCTGATGTTAACCCTATCATTGCTTATAAAGTTCTTTATAATCAGCAGGTTAAAAAATAATAATTACAAAACCAATCCATTTCTTATCCTTCTATCGCTGATTTTTTTGTCATTTCTTATTCAAATATCATTACAATCCACTCTTCAGCACAATTTCTTATATGTACTAGATATGGACGACAGGATACCTGAAGCCTATGGCTACTTGAACGCTTTTACCATCAGTGGATTAAATATGTTAAATAATGGCCAAAATTTTTGCCTAACAACACAAAAATTATACAATGACCGTCGAAATGACACACAGCTATATGCACCAATAAAGCCATTCAAAAACATCATTGTGGTACAGGTTGAAAGCCTGGATTACTCGGTCCTAGGCATGGAATCCAATGGTAAAGAAGTAATGCCTTTCCTTAATTCAGTAACAAAGTCAGCCATTGTAAAAAAAATCTTCTCGAGACACCATGGCGGGTCGGCAAACTCAGACTACCAGTGTTTGACCGGAGCTGAATCACCAAAAATCTACACCTATGCATTGCACACTAAACTGGATTTCTCCAAATTTGAAACTTTGCCAAGGAAGTTTAAAAAATTCAAATCCGTATCATATCACGGCTGCACTGGTAGCTTTTTCTCAAGGAAAATTCCCTACACAAAAATGGGATTCCAGGAAACATACTTTTTGGAAGATTTCGAATCGATTGGATTCAAGGGGTCCAAGATGGGAATACTCGATGGCGATGTGTTTAATTTCGCCATAGACAGGTTAAATACTAGCAAAAATGACCACAATTTCATTTTCATAATAACCCTCACGAGTCACTGTGATTTTGATATGACTCCATCGAAAAATGTATATCCAGAAGGCGAAGACGATGCCCTATGGAAAAAATACATCAATAGCATAAACTACGTCGATCAATGCTTTTGTAAATTATACGAAAAAATGCCAAAGGACACCGTCCTGGTTCTCTACGGTGACCACTGGTCCTATACTGATTACGATGGAGTAAGCATGGATGAAGTACCTCTGGTGATATTTCAAAAAGGCAATGACATCCACAATGGAATTATTTTGAAAACAACCAACGATAGCATCAAATTGCACGATATCCATTGGATAATCTGCGACCTAATGACCAAATATTCCAGTCCACTTGAGGAACCCAGTA
>JAITBP010000012.1:15000-16416 GCA_031283585.1 Puniceicoccales bacterium | reverse complement strand
GGGGGCTTAGACCAGAAGCTTGCACCTCCAGCGTTCACCTTTCCGCATTGGTCACGTGTCACTCCCTATACATCGTCTTGCGACTTAGCAGAGAGCTGTGTTTTTGCTAAACAGTCGGTTGGGCCATTTCACTGCGGCCTGTTTGACCAGGCACCCCTTCTACCAAAGATACGGGGCCAGTTTGCCGAGTTCCTTAGAGAGACTTAACTCACGCGCCTTAGAATACTCATCTCGGATACCTGTGTCGGTTTGCGGTACGAGCACCCTATGAACTCCCAGCGAAGTTTTTCTTGGAAGCATGACATCATTCAATTCCTCTCGGTCGAAACCAAAAAGTCCCATAATGCCTCAGCTTTAGTGTCTGGCGGATTTACCTACCAAACAGCCTCGAACAGTTAGACACGGACATTCAACACCGTGCTGAACTAGCCTTCTCCGTCACTCCTCTGGTTATAACGCTCATAAGATGGTACAGGAATATTGACCTGTCGTGCATCGATTACTCCAATTGGCCTCATCTTAGCTCTCGACTAACCCTGGGAGGACGACCCTTCCCCAGGAAACCTTATCCTTTCGGCGATACGGATTCTCACCGTATTTATCGTTACTCATGTCTGGATACTCACTTCCAACAAGTCCACCATCGCTTGCCGCTTTGGCTTCTGCCCGGTTGGAACGCTCTTCTACCACTCATAATATTTTATGAGTCCGCGATTTCGGCACATCACTTTAGTCCCGATCATCTTCGGCGCAAATCCACTCGATAGGTTAGCTATTACGCACTATTTAAATGATGGCTGCTTCTAAGCCAACATCCCTATTGTCTGTGCAGACTTACCTCCTTTAATCCACTTAGTGATGATTTAGGGGCCTTAATCGACGGTCTGGGCTCTTTCCCTCTCGTCCATGGAGCTTATCCCCCACAGACTGACTCCCATGTTACATTTATCGGTATTCGGAGTTTGATAAAGTTTGGTACCCTAGTATGGGCCCTAGCTTTTTCAGTGCTCTACCCCCGATAATCAACACATGAGGCTATACCTAAATATATTTCGAAGAGAACCAGCTATAACGGAATTTGATTAGCCTTTCACCCCTATCCACAGTTCATCCGAGAACTTCTCAAGGTTCACCGGTTCGGTCCTCCACTAGATTTCACTCTACTTTCAACCTGACCATGGATAGATCATCCCGTTTCGGGTCTGTTGCCTGCAACTAATAGCCCTATTCAGACTTGCTTTCGCTACGCCTCCAGCCCGTAAAGCCTTAAGCTTGCTACAAACAACAACTCCCAGACCCATTATGCAAAAGGTACGCCGTCACACAAAAACGTGCTCCGACCGCTTGTAGGCAATAAGTTTCAGGTACTATTTCACTCTCCTAGAAGGAGTTCTTTTCACCTTTCCCTCGCGGTAC
>JAITBP010000012.1:0-10000 GCA_031283585.1 Puniceicoccales bacterium | reverse complement strand
TCCATGGCCAATATCTCCACCTCGTCCACATATTCGCAACCACCATAATATCTACGGGCCGGATAACCTTCGGCGTATTTATTCGTCAAAACACTACCGACAGCTGCCAGCACAGCTTTTGATGTAAAATTTTCCGAAGCAATCAGCTCGATATGATCTTGCTGTCGCTTTTCTTCGCGACCTATTGCGCCGGCAATATCAGGATCACACTCATTCAAACAATCAATATAATTTCCAAACATATAATCTCAATTCACTGAATCTGTTCCCTAGGATGAAATTTTTTATACTCGGACACAAGCCGCTTTTTATCCACATGGGTATAAATTTGTGTGGTCGAAATGCTTTCATGGCCGAGCATCTCCTGTATATATCTCAAATCTGCACCATTTTCCAACAAATGAGTGGCAAAACTATGCCTCAATGCATGGGGACTTATTTCTGTCTGCAGACCAGCGACCCGGGAATAATATTTTATGTTTTTCCAAAAAGTCTTCGTTGATATGGCTCCGCCCCGTGAACTTAAAAACACACTGCCATCGGTTTTAGCTTTCACAAATTTGTTCCGGCCTTCGGTTATATATCTACGAAGTGCTTTCATGGCCGGCGTACCAATGGGGACAATTCGTTCCTTGTTACCCTTTCCATGTACCCGTAAAAAACAATTTTCGAAGTCGATTTCGTGGAGTTTGATGCTGCATAACTCCGAGACCCTTAGACCACTGCTGTAGACAAGTTCTAGCATAGCCCGGTCTCTCATTCCAATCACCCTATCCGGCACCGCATCCAATAGTGCAACCACCGAATCATAGGTCATTACCTGGGGTATAGTTCTGCATCTTTGTGGAAATGAACACCCTAGGGCCGTATTGGTGTCCAGTATTCTATCCATCACAAAAAACCTAAACATAGATCTCAACATCGAAATTTTTCTCGACAGGGTCGATGGTTTGTAGCCTTTCGCATGCAAAGAGGTTAGCCAGTCACATATGGATTCACTGGTTATTAAATGCACGGCCACATCATCTTTTAAAAATTTACCAAATGAGGCCAGGTCGCTTCCATAGGAAACCAGGGTATGCTTCGAGGCGCCTTTCTCTAGTTTTAGAAACGCCATAAATCTATCAACTGCCTCGGAAAACAACATTTACATTTTTTCAAGAGTTTCCAAGCCAAGTAGTCCCAATCCAATTTCCAGTATATCTAGGACTCTAGAACAAATCATCATCCGCCGGATAAAGTCCTCGGAATCCTCGCTAATTATTTTATTCAGATTGTAAAATACTGAAAACTCGCTGGCGAGTTCGTATAGATAATTACATAAAAAATGAGGCCTTAGATCTTCAATTGCCTGGCGCAACATGACCGGAAACATTACAATTTTACGACACAAAAAATGTTCTTCCCTTGTGGTTAATGGTGTCATTGGCCTGTCACTATTACCTAACACCGAAGTGTTTTTGATTTTTCTGAAAATGGCACGTAATCTGGCCACGGCATACAACAAATAGGGAGCTGTGTTGCCATCAAAGGATAACATTTTATCCCAGGAAAAAATGTAATCATGGGTCCTATTTTGCGACAAATCGACATACTTCACGGCACCCAATCCAACCACTCTAGCCACTTCCTTTTTCTCTTCCTCTGGCAGATCAGGATTTTTTTCACTAACCACAGCATAGGCACGTCGTTTGGCCTCATCGAGCAGTTGCTTCAATTTTACAGCCTCACCAGAACGGGTCTTTATCGCTTTGCCATTTTCTCCTAACACCGTACCAAACCATACATGTCGCAGCTCAGGAATTTTTCTGTCGAAATGGCTGAACCACTTTGAGATGGTCATGAATAGTTGCTGGAAATGGTCCTGCTGTCTACTATCTGTGACATAGATCAACTCGTCGGCATCCAATGTCTCAACACGATAAAGCACTGTGGCCAAATCAGTGGTAGCATAATTTGATGCACCATCGGATTTTTTAACGATAAATGGTTGTTTCCTAAAACGCTCGTGTTCTCTATGAAAAACCACCAGTGCGCCATCGTCATACTCGGCAATGCCAGACTCTTCCAGCTCGGCGTAGACCCTATCCACCTTATCCCTATAAAAGGACTCGCCTAGCACATAGTCAAATCCCACATTCATTTCCTCATATATGTCTTCGAAGGCCTTGTAGGATACCTTGTTAATTTGTTCCCAAAGAGCTAAACTTTCTTTGTCACCGGCTTGTAATTTCACCAACTCATTTCTAGCCTTTTCTAAAAACGAAGCATCGGTTTTTGCCTTTTCGTTACCACTTCTATAGATTTCCTCCAGGAGATCCAACACCTCTTCCGGAGAGCAGGCCGATAGATCCACTTTCCCTGCCTTCATCTCTGCCAATAGGATGCCAAACTGTGTACCCCAGTCACCAACATGGTTATCCCTTATGATATCCGCACCGCAAAACCTCAACATCCTCTGAATGGCTTCGCCTATTATCATCGATCGTAGATGGCCCACATGCATTTGTTTTGCCGTATTTGGAGAAGAATAATCGATGACTATCTTCTTACCTTTGAACAAATTAGCCGATGTGGCTGTGATTCTACTAGCATCCGCATTGTTCGACATCCAGTTTATGAAAAAATTGGACGTCAGCCTGAAATTTACGAACCCTGGATCGGATACTTCAACGGCAAAGTACCTTCTATGGTCATTGCGTATAAATGCATCCATCAGCTTCTCTGCTAACAACTTTGGATTCATTCCGTTTTTCTTAGCAAAGGGCAAGACACCATTGACCTGCAAATCGCCAAATTGAGCCTCGGCAAGCCTGACTTCAGGATCAGTAAATCCTTGAAATTCATCGATCTTGCTAGCAACATCGATAACTTCTTTTCTAAGACATTCTAGGACATTAAACCAATCCATAGGACTTACCATTTAATAAAATATAAAATTACTCCACCATACAAAAATGACAACAAGCCAACAAATTTTGGCAACCAATCATTTTTAAACAGCCAGTCGATAAAATCTCTAAACCTATAGGGAACAATACCCAGGTATATGGCTGTCGTAATCGCCAGGTATAAAAAGGATACCATCAATAGTTTAGATTTCTGCTCACACATATAGGCCGCTTTCAAGAGTTCATTGGATATCAACAAAACCAAAACAGCCAGGCCCCTTACACACAGAAAATCACGTACGCTCATAAATGCTATCACTGCTATGGTCAGGAAAAATCCGAAAAAAATCCATTTGTATTGACCGAAATCCGGTTCGCCTAGTCTTGTTATATGCCACAAAAACCAGGAAACAGCCGATCCAAATACCAACCAATTTGCCATGTTAGAGCGTATAAAAGCTTTGCAATTTTTTTCACAACTAAATGTCATAAAAATCAGTAATATGCCAGACACAATAAGCAGTAACCCAACCAATAATTCAGCATATATTAATTTCATATGACGCTCTTCTTAAAGAACATATACACTAAGTCAAAACTTTCGTCAACATAATAATCATCCAGGCAAACCTCGAGATCTATGGGAATTTGTTTTTTAAACCATGTTCGCTGTTTTTTAACAAGATTATTGGTGTTTTTCACAATATCATTAATCAAATTTTCACAATCAATACAACCGTTTTTTATAAACGAAATCGTCTCTCTGTAGCCTATGGCATTGGCTGCGCTTCTGTTGTTTTCTATGCCAACCTTGATCAAATGCTTAACTTCATCAACCAGGCCATCCTCTATCATTTTTATCACCCTATTTCTGACCAGTTCATGCCCAGAGTTTCTTTTTAATAGGACCGTGGCTCTTTTATAATTGGAGAACGCCCAGGGCCAGTGTTCAGACCTGGCGATATTTTGCTCCAGGGTCGTTCCCGTGGCCAGGCAACGCTCCAGAGCTTTTATAACTCTTCTGGGGTTTTTTAGGTCTAACCCAGCTAATGAATCGCCACTTAGCTCACGTATCCTATTTACCAGGCCTACCAGTCCGCAGTTATCATACAGTGATTGTACCTGGGCCTTTAGCTCATCAGAAATAACAACGTCATCAAGAATCGGACCGTAAAATGACTTCAGATAAAAACCACTACCGCCAACGATCAACAAATTTTTCCCTTTACGGATCACAGCTTCGGTCACCCGGCTGGCATAATCAATATACCGCTGAATATTAAATTGATCACACACATCGACCAAATCTATCCCATGGTGATTGATACGGCTACGATCCAATTTCGACACCTTGGCCGAACCTATATCCATACCACGATACACCTGTACCGAATCACAGGAAAGTATCTCAGCATCCAATGCCTCGGCCAGTCTCAGCGACAATTCAGTTTTACCGACAGCGGTGTAACCAACCAATAGAAACAGGGTTGCCATCATGCTACCAACTCACCAGGTCAACCCTGAAAGCTGGCTGAAATTTTGCTTCCCTGACGGATCCATTTTTTACCGTTATACCAAACTCACATTTCCAGGAATTCCCGATCATCGTTGAAACAAAGTAGTCGTGTTCTATCAATTTTTTTGTCCTGGCATCGAACCTGGCAGAGATCCTAGCCCCGGTGATTGCATTGAAATTCCAGGCTAACCCGACACCATACTGATCGAGCTCATGTTGTAATGCCTTGGTAAAAAAACCTATTCGCCACAGGTCACCGTTCATAAGTTCCGTAGCCGTTGTCAATTCTTTAAGGGTTATCTTGTTCGGATCAATCCTAGAATAGGCCCTAAATTTAACCAAACTAAATGGCGACAGTTCTAATTTTAGGTAGCTGTCTGAAAGACAATGGTTGGCATTGGTGTCAAAATTGAAATCATAATGGCCGAATCTTAGGTCCTGGTATACGGAGAACTCCGCAACTTTCCTAGCTAAATAATTTGACTTTCCCTGGGTAAAAAGTGAGTTTTCGATACCGATCCGTAACAAATTACCAGCCCTGGGCTGATCCACATCACGCATATCTCGGAGATCTATCGTAGGAATATTTGTATCGAAATAGTGCCTATCCACCGGCGGTATCTTCGAAGAACCTATGCTAGCCTTAGGTGTATATCGATATTGTGCCAATGGTTTTATCAGGTGCTTCAGGCCACAAATATCAAAAAATTCATTGTTATAGCCAATAAATCCGTGACCAAACATTTCGACATCAGCACCCAGCTGTCCAATAAATCGCTGATAACTGCCCTGGGAACCTAGGGTTTTATCATAGCAGGTAAATCTGCCACCAGCAACAGGTGTTATGGTTAAAGCGTCACCCATATGTGTCGGCCTGGCCAATCCATAGTAGGAATCGAAGCGCATTATGTGGTTACATTCATCAATGGACCTATTTCTAAGCTGGGAAATTTCTGCAAAAAAGTTATGATATAAGCCAATCCATGGCAATTGCATGGTAATTGTATCGAACCTTAGTTGTGGCATCCTCTCGACGGTATTATAAAAACCATTGGGCCTAAATTGGCCAAAGATTGACAGCAAATACCAGTCATCTCTATAGACAACTTCGGCAAATGTATTGGCATATCTGTTCCCATTGTATATCGCTTTCCTGAAATCTCTTTCGACCTCCGAATCGCTCAGCCAACTAAGTTGCCCGGTGACGTCGATGTGATCAACCATGTGCTGTTTATACCTAAGTTCAGAAAAAAACCTGTGCCTTTTTATGGGCTGGCCAAAAACATCGAGACCACGTTTGGCATTATCTGATATAAAACCCGCTTCAAGGCTACCAAAAATCGAAGATGTCTCATCGTGTTTATGATACCTAATGGCCGGCCCAACCAATATACCGCTCTTGGTGTAAACATCGAACAAGGCACCTAATTTTACATTATTATTAACGTTGAATAAAAATTTATTCTGAACGAATGCCCCATGCCTATTATTTACACCATATTCTGTGCTGATCACAGGTAACATATCCACACGCATAGATAACCCTGGTAAATAGAATACCGGTACCTGGCCAATTCTAAAGGTAACGTGCTTTAGTGAACACCTATTATTATCGGCAGAAAATTCCATTTCCCTAGCTCCTATGTTCGGTGAAAACGAATCTGGTTCCATAAAATACATCCTCGCATTTTTAGCCATAACTGTCTCGGCTATAACTACCTCATCGGCAACCAATATCATAGGTCGCACATTGGATTTTACGTTTTTGGCCTCCAGGGAACCGTTGGCCAGATCATAGGTAAAGCTATCGCCCATAACTATCATATTGTTGCCACGGACAATGACATTTCCATTTGCTACGGCCAATCCATCTTTATAGGTCAATCTATCCGATTCCAATGTGATGCGCCCCAGCATGAGATTTGATCGTTCAAGATTAACCGCCCCATAAGCAAATGGTCCCAAGGCAAAGGAAATAATAAGCCACCAGGTAAATTTTATGGACACGCCTGTCACTAGTATTTATAAGTCTTTCCAGCTCAAGTTCATTTTACATTTACTATAAATATTCATAAAAATCTTGCGCTTACCCTATGATTAATAAAATTAACAAACTAGTTTCTTTATGAAGAAGAAGTTTGAAACTGTTGAAGATGCCAGTAGAATTTATCTGCTGCCGAACTTTTTTACGGCATCGAATTTGTTTTTTGGATTCGCTGCCATAATTCGCTGTATACAAGCTAAATATACAGCAGCAACTCCGTCGGTGTCCCATCAATACTATACCCAGGCTGTTTGGCTTGTGTTGTTTGCGGCTCTGGCCGATGCACTTGATGGCCGGGTTGCCAGACTCGGAAAACGTGAATCACTATTTGGAATGGAGTTCGATTCGATTGCCGATATGGTTTCCTTTGGTGTCGCTCCGGCGCTGATGGTATTTTTCCTAATACTTTCACCCACCGAAGGTCTTACAATTTTTAGACAGATTGGTTGGCTCATAGGTTTTGTGTATTTGCTGTGTGCTGGTATCAGGTTGGCTAGGTTTAATGTGATAACCCATCCACTTCTACCCCAGGATGAGGCTAAAAAATCATCAAAGGATTTTCTTGGATTACCGGTTCCTGCTGCGGCCGGTGCAATAGTCTCCATTGTAATGATAATAAACACCTATGAACTCAGTAATGGGTTTTTAATAACATTGCCACCATTGATGCTCTTAATTGCCTACCTGATGGTCAGTACCATAACATTCCCAAGCTTCAAGAAGGTTGACTGGACCACCAAAACCAAGTTAAATACCTTCGTAGTAGCTATAGCAATCATTGCCATCATAGTCTGGTTTCATGAATTCTCCATGGCCATGATATTCCTATCCTATATGGCCCTAGGTATTACAAGACACATTTCAAAAATTAGAAAAACTGAAAAAGGCCAGCCAGACACCATAGTTGACGATGACAGCCAAGACTAAAGGCGATCTGCTTTTGGACATGATGTTTAATATAGTGATTCCTTCTATTGTCATGTCTAAAGCCGATGACTGGCTTGATATAACGCCGTTGCTAGCCCTATTAATAGCATTGGGTTTTCCTATAGTCTACGGTATTGTTGACTTTGCCAAATCGAAAAAATATAACACGTTTTCAATCATGGGGTTTGTCAGCATTTTCCTGACCGGAGGCATAGGACTGCTCCAACTGCCAAAAGAATGGATTGCAATCAAAGAAGCCGCTGTACCACTTATTCTTGGCCTATTTGTAACAGCGTCCATATGGACAAATTCACCGCTGATGAGAATACTGCTGTTTCAAGATAACATATTAAATACGTCAAAAATAGAAGAAGCGCTCGAAAAAAACAGCAACCGACCAGCCTTTGATAAATTGATAAGAAGAGGTACACTCTGGGTTTCATCATCGTTTTGGATCAGTGCAATCCTAAACTATATCCTGGCTGTAATATTGATAAAAAGTGATACAGGAACCTCCGCGTTCAACAAAGAACTTGGTAGAATGACACTATGGAGTTATCCGGTCATAGTACTTCCATGCACAGTCATTTTGATGATTTCACTATGCAAATTGATTTCTGGCATAGAAAAATTGACTGGCTTACAGCTTGAAGAAATCGTTGCATTCCCGAGCAGTAATCGGCCACATCGTTAATTTCACTCTTATTTCTATCTTATCACTTTCAAAACTAAACAAAACCCTTACACTAAGTCAGCTATGCCGTTGATTGGAAAAAATTTTGTTTTCGTCTATTTGTGTGCTGTTTGTTTTTTGACTGGCTGTAGCCATAAAATAGACATACCGACAACAGATATTATGGTCTATATAGAGGCAGATTCCTGGTCTGGTCCCTTCACCAGGAATGCTATTCTGCCGATCAGCAAGATTTCGATACCCATATTTCCACAGCCTGTTTTTACATCCGTGGACATAAAATCTGTAGAGATTGTTGATGTTGACTATGGCAAATGCCTTATGGTAACCCTATCTGAAAGAGCAAGTTACGACCTATATAAAATCTCCATTGATAGCCTGGACAACAGGCTTATCCTAACGGTAAACGGCAAAGTAGTTGGATTTTCCGTCATCGACCATGCAATCAACGATGGGACAATTTTAGTCTTCGCTGAGATGAGATTGCAGGACCTCGAACCACTTGTGCTAGAACTAAATGAAACCATCGCCAGGATCAATAAAATGAAAAAGGAGCGCTAGTTATGTCCTTGCTACGTTCAATATTCCGTAATAAAGCAAAAGAAACCGGTGAAAAATCAAATGCTAAGGACAATACAGATATTCAGGAAACCAATCCATCCCAGGAAGCTGAGACAGTTAGCCGAGACAAAGTTTCACCGGAAGAGTTTTTGGATCACTGGATAATCCAGGCCATCGAAACCGGCGCATCGGATATTCATTTCGAAAAATTTAGAACCTATCTAAGGGTTCGCTACAGGGTCGATGGTAGGCTGCGTACCATAGCAAAATTGCCAGAAAATCTTCACGGCGGAGTTATCGCAAGAATAAAAATCCTGGCAAAGCTGAAAATAGATGAAAAACGCCTACCCCAGGACGGAAGATTTTCAATCAAACACAGGGAAGAACAATTTGATGTACGGGTATCAATTTTACCTGGTTACCTCGGTGAATGCGTAGTACTAAGACTTCTCCAAAGCGATGAAAAAATGTTTTCACTAAAAAATCTAGGAGCTAGAGAAATCGATATAAAAAAACTCGAAGAATTGGTGGCAGTCCAAAATGGCATAATAATCGTGGCTGGCCCAACGGGATCGGGCAAATCCACCACATTGTATTCAATAATCAAAAAAATATCTTCAAGCGAAAGAAAAGTAATAACGGTGGAAGATCCGGTTGAATACCAATTAGCTGGCATCAACCAGGTATCGGTGAATGAAACCATAGGTATGACTTTTGCCACAGCGCTTAGATCGATGCTTCGGCAGGCTCCAAATATCATATTGATTGGAGAAATAAGGGACAAAGAAACGGCTGAAATAGCCATTCGAGCTGCATTGACCGGCCACCTAGTTTTGAGCACAGTCCATGCAAAGGATACCATCAGCGCGATAACCAGGCTAGGTGACCTGGGCATACCATCCTATTTGATAGCGGCTACCCTGAGAGGTGTTATGGCTCAAAGGCTAGCCAGGAAACCCTGCCTAAAATGCCTAACCCCTGGGGAGCCAGATAGGAAGCTAATCGATGAAATATCCACTGGCTATAGCATCCCGGACGATGTAACAGTCTATGAACCAAGTGGCTGTAACCATTGCTTCGGCACAGGTCACCAGGGCCGCCTGGCCCTGTTTGAGATATTACACATCAGCGATGCCATGCAGAAGCTAATCCATGGACGTAGCGATGAGGATCAGCTACGAGCCTTGGCAAAGACTGAAGGCATAGAGTTTCTAAAAAACGTCACCATAGATCAATATCTTCATGGCCGAATCGGCCGCGAAACCCTGATGTCCCTAGCCGCTGAAATGGCCTAATAAAAATCCAACATTTCCAAACCCATCGGATCTCTTTTAAAAACAGCTATTACAAAACCTAATCACTATTTA
>JAITBP010000011.1 GCA_031283585.1 Puniceicoccales bacterium | reverse complement strand
ACTTTCATTTACGCTCTTAAGTGTAACCTTTTCGCGTACTGAATCACCAGAAGAATCACCTGAATCTGTCGATGATTTGCCCGAGGACGGCTTCTTCTTTTCCGGAACTGGCTTTTTCTCCTCCGGAGGCAAGGCTAGATTCTTCAATAAATTACAGGCTTTTGGCCCAAATCCTACATTGCTATTCGTGGCTGCAGAAACTTTTTTCACAAAATTTCCAACCTTATCCTTATTGTTTTCCTTATTATCCAGATCGCAAAAATTATGAACGAATACCTCTACTACAGCAATCTGAGCTGCCTCTCTGAATTTATCTTTCAATGCACTCACCAGATCAGTAAATTTTTCGTGATTACCATTACTCAATTCACACAGCATCTTGATAACAATTTTGAAAATCTTGGCACAATTGTTATAAATTTTTACAGTAAATAAATCTGTATCCTTAAAATTAAATACCAAGCACGTCGATTTTATCATATCCACAAGATTATTAGTGTTTTTAACTTCTTCATAATAATTTTCAAAAATATATAAAACTAGTTCAGAAAATCCTTTGGTCAGATCTCCTGATTTAATATTTTCTGAAACTAGAATATTGAGCACATCATGGTCACAAACCATCTCATATTCTCTTGGGCTACTTCTTCCGCTTATCCTAAGCAAAGAAATCAGATTTTTGCACTCTTCTTTAGCGAAGATGGTCATGACAAAATCCTTCCAAAACATCCCATTGCATAGTTCTTTAATTTCAAATACTTTATCTATATCAATTTCTTCTGTCTTACCAGCAATTCTATTTATAATAAAGCTCTTTTCTTGATGGTCCAAGATATCCCAAAAATCACTGATATTTGTAAAAAAACTTACATATTCATTTTTTTCAGATTTTTTACACAAATCAGTAAATTTTTTGATGACATTTTTCTTAATCTCCGGAAACCAATTAAATATATAATAATTCCATTTACCAGATTCATTTTTTTGATCAAATAACTCCGCAACTTGCGCTAGCTTTTTGGTATTTTTTATTCCTGTGTTACTTGCATCTCCTTTGTAAAATAATAATATACGATTAGCTATTGATTGTTTTGCATCATCCAATGTTGAGTTATTTTTATCTACTTCAGTTGTAATCAATTTATCGAGCTGCATGGTTTCGGCATTCGCATTACTACTTACAAGATTTTCTTCCCGTAATCTATCAATTATATACTCACAGGCCAACGCCTTCGGACTAACCTTTGCAACAACTACCTTATTACTATCATCGGATTTTTTCTCTTCGATCTTTTCCTTGATTGATTTTATTCTTTTTTCCAATTTTTCCAATTTAGAATCTTCCAATTGATATCCCATTATAACCATTGTATCAATATCAAATGCAAGCAAATTAAATTCATTAACCAGGGAATCACCAACTGTAAATTTAAGATTACTCATACTACTTTTCATGTTTTTCAAATCACTCAATATATTACTAATACGCTTGCTGCTAGCATCCTTATCATCGCCAGGGCTACTTGTAGTAGAAGAAGGAGGAGGCGGTGGTGGTGGAGGTGGCGGCGGTGTAGCTTCATTTCCTTTACCTGCAGTACTATTAGAGCTACCTGAATTAGCCTGACTTTGGTCATAGGGTTCAGTGGCAGAACCATTGGATAAATCACTGCTATTAACCGTGCTATCACCGGCATCATTAACCATGGTCGACAGTTTGGTATTTTCTTCTCTAAGCCGATTAATTTCTGACTGAAGCTTATACACATCATCAGAACTATTGTCTTGATTAGACACAGTACTAGCATTTACATTTGGTGCCTCTGGACTACTGGTCTTATTCTCCGGTGTGGACGATTTTTTATTTTTTGAATATACTCTCTTAGTTTTGCTTCTATTTTTTGGCTTACTCTTTGTTTTGCTTCTATTCTTTGTTTTATTTTTTTGATTTTTTGCCATAGCTTCAGCTTCTGGACAGTCAGCCAGCATACTGAATGCAATAAATACACAAATAATCCATGCAATTTTTCCCTTTTTCATAACGCCAATCCTTTTCTTTATTAAACTAAAAAATTTACAAAAGCCAATTATTTTATTATTTTCCCTATCACTGGGCCTCTGGTTTTTTCTTCTTCTTTGCTGATGGTAGTGCTAAATTTTTTAGCAACTCACGGGATTTTTTCCCAAATCCACTGATCAAAATTTTTACCATAAAACTATTAACTATTTCCTTATTGGCAGCTTTGTGATCCAAGTTGCAAAAATTTTTGACAAACACTTCAACTATAACCCTTTGGGCCACCTCGCCAAATAATCCTTTGCATTCGTCGATGAAGCTGCCAAATTTTTCCGGATCATCATCACTCAATTCTACTAATTTTTTGATGAACTTTAAAAAAAGTCTGGCCTGGTCATCAAATATATTGACCTGAAATAACTCCACGTCAGTGAATTTAAACATTACACCTGTGGTAATTATTATGTTTTTAGCGGCATCAAAACTGGTAATTTCATCATAAAATTTATCAAAAATATACCGAGCCAACATCGCGGCATCATCGGTCCCTTTGTTCATCTTCGTCAAGATATCCAGCATGTTACAAACCTCCTTGTAGGCGTGGGATCTGTCCGATTCCCTGTCTATCACTGAAAGAAATACCTTGTATCTCTCCGCCATCAAAATTAATCCGACAAAATCGCTCCAAAACAAACCACCACAAATATCCTTCATCTTCCACATGGTATCAATATCAATTTCATTACCAGCAATGATATTCATAATCCTTTTCTTCGAGCCCAATGGATCCGTGGACTTCAATCCAGTGGGTTCAAAATCATATAACTCATGCCAAAATTCACCAACTTTGGAAAAAAATGACAAATAGGCTTCTTTTTTCTCATCGTCAGCTTTTGGCAAGGATTTTTCTAGTTCCCTAAATTTACGAAAAACATTTTTGTTGATAACTGGAAAGGTCTTAAACACATAGTAATTCCATTTGTTCGGTCCGGCTGCGAGCAATTCACCCAATTCGGGTAAAGATTTAACCCTTTCTTCGGAATATCCATCTCCTCTGGGACTGACACCGGTGCCAAATGCTATTATACTTCCAACCACCCGGTCTGCAAATTCCTGCGTTATGGGTTTGATCATTTTTTTTAGTATTTCAAGTTCAGGACCCTTGGCTTTATCTGTTGATTTCAATAGGCCTTTCATGGCCAGTCGATCGTAGGCATCCTGTACTATCATGGCATCTCTTACAGCCGGAAGCATTTCAGATTTTTTTGGATTCTTATCACTGATTTTTTGATTCAATAACTCTGCTCTAGCCACCAATTCGTCCCAGACCGCATCAGACTCCGATGTCTTAGCTATAAAATTTTTTTCACAATCAAACCTGAAAAAATTAAATTCGCTGACCACCGGATCGCTATCCTTCAATCCCACAACCTGATACTTCATGGCACTCAAAATTTCCAGCAGGGTTGCCATTTTAGAATCATTATGTCCTGTAATTTTATCTGAAGCCGTTGTAGGTACCGGAGGAACCGGCGGTGGCGGCAACTGAGGAGGCACAGCCTGCCTATTGGGCGCCGAATTGGTAAGGTTACCAGATGGATTGCCTTTGCCACTACCTAAAGAAGCAGTCTGGTTAATATTTTTTGCTTTTTGGTCGATGGTTTTTTCACCGGATATATTGCCATCGACACTGTTATTGCCATTCGAAGCTGAGTAGCTCTGTGGGCTATCTTCCGACGGCTTCTCTAGCAGCGATGCTATGGGTAGCAATGGATAGGAAGAAGTTCTATAGGTTTTAACCGATCTGGTTGGATTTATTTTTCCTCTCAATCTTGACTTTTTTTTCGGAAACCTTGATAATTTACGCATGTTAACTCGTGATACTCTGACCATGGCCGGATTAATTCCATGGCAATCACCTAAAAACATACCTAATGTGAACGCATAACTGATTTCAGTAAAAAATCTTCCCAAACTCATATCTGGGTAAATTAAAACAAAATTTTACAAAAAGACAAATGTAGATATACTAACAGCTATTCTGTATTATATTGATTTGGTATTACTAGAAATGTAAATCAAGCTGTTGTTTATAATTTAACTGGTCATAGGTAGATTTGATCATTGTTTTCGTGTGGTCTTGTAATATTAATGTGAGATAGTAAAAAATGTATTTTAAAGATTTAAATAGTTCTAAAACGATAGGAGCGAATTCACTTTTTGTATCGATTGGCTCGTTTAATATCATCGTGGACGCGGGTCTGGACCCGAAATGTATTGGCCTGAATGCACTTCCAAACTTCAATCAGATTGAAAAATTTTCCATCGATCTGGTGATAATAACCCATTGTCACCTGGATCATATAGGCAGTCTGCCAGTTTTACTGAGAGATCAGCCCCAGGCAAGAGCGCTGTTATCGCCATCCTCCAGGATGATACTCCCCATAATGCTGGACAATACGATCACCGTTATGAAACACCAACGGGATGAACGTGGCATTAGGGAATATCCACTGTATGGAAAGCTTGAAGTCTCTGCTTTGGAAGAATTTTTCGTTGAAATGCCGGCCGGAAAAACGAAAATTTTCAGAAAGTTAGACGATGAAATACGCGTTACATTTACGCATAATGGCCATGTCTGTGGCGCCAGTGGCGTGCTCATTGAGTATAAACACCGGAAAATATTTTTTTCAGGTGATGTTCTATTCAGGGATCAGATGACATTAGCCGGAGCACTATGGCCCAACGAAAAACTCGATGTGCTTGTACTGGAAACCACCCGCGGCAACACAGAACGGGCAAGTAACCATTCGGTTAAGCAGGAAATCAATAGCCTGATTTCGAGGATTCATGTTACCCTAGAGAAAGGTGGCTCGGTATTGATACCTTCGTTTGCATTTGGAAGAATGCAGGAAATATTGACCATATTGAACGATGCTAGGAAGAAAAAACAAATCCCTGACAAGGTTCGAATAGTCTGCTCAACCCTTGGCCTAACATTAATCGATGCCTTTGATACGATCTCCAGGAAACATGGGACAGTAAATTTCAAAAAAAGCCTACTGAAAGATCTTAAGGTTAAGCCACTGGCAAAAGTTGAATTCCTGAAACCAGGTGGAAAACCTGTTGAGCCAACGATTTTTGTGGTTAGCAGCGGCATGATGATAGAAAATACCCCATCCTACAACATCGCTTCCTGTCTACTTAATGACAGTAGGAATGCCATATGCTTTGTCGGTTACTGCGACAAGGATACGCCCGGCGGAAAACTTCTTGCCATGGCTAAAGGAGACTCCCTTCTGTTCGAAACACTAAACCTATCTGTACAAATCAATGCCCAGGTGGAATATTTCGATCTCAGTGGCCATGCGGAAAGAGACGAATTACTGCAACACGCCATCGACTTTAATCCCCGGGCGATAGTTCTAACCCATGGCGAAGATGCATCCAGGTCATGGTTTTTTGATGAACTGATCGACCGATCTCCTGGTATAAAAGTCATAGATCCGGATGTCGGCGTGGAATACAACGTATAGTAGGATGATCGATCTCCTGGCCCAGCAGAATCAGAATTCAGCCAATAAACGAAGACAGCATTTCAAAAAGTCTATATTTTTTGGCAATTCTTTCCTCGGCTTCCTTGAGAAGTTCATCAGCCTTTTCCTTATTATCGCGACTAAGAAGATTAAATCTCATTTCACCTTGCATATATTCGGCCAGAGAGATTTTTGGAGATTTTGAATCCAAACTGAAGGCAGCCTTACCCTGGCTGATCCTTCTTGGATCAAATCTATACAACGGCCAATGCCCTGAATCCACAGCTTTCTTTTGCTGATCAAGGGCTTTTGTCATATCAAACCCATGTGCAATGCAATGACAATAGGCTATCACCATCGATGGCCCATCATAGGATTCGGCCTCGATAAATGCTTTGACAGCATGGCTATCATTGGCTCCAAAAGCCACCTGGGCCACATATATGTTTCCGTAGCTGACGGCTAACATGCCCAGATCTTTTTTAAATGTAGATTTACCATTGGCAGCAAATTTTGCCACGGCCCCCATTGGTGTGGCCTTGGACTGCTGGCCTCCGGTGTTAGAATAGACCTCAGTATCAAGGACTAAAACGTTGACATTTCGGCCACTAGCCAGGACATGATCAAGACCTCCATACCCTATGTCATAGGCCCAACCATCGCCACCAACGATCCAAACCGATTTGTTAATCAGGTTGTCAGCCAAATCAAATAGTAGCTTTGATTCCAGGTCATTGCATGAAATCAATCTACGTTTCAATTCCAGGACCCTGGAACGTTGGGCTTCTAGCTCGGAGCTTTTGGTTTGCGGCGAATTAATCAATGCATCGACAAAGGAATCTCCAAAATCCAAAGATTTTTTCATCAACAAATCCCTGGCCATGGCCTGCTTTTTATCCATGGCTACCCGAATGCCAAACCCAAACTCAGCATTATCTTCAAATAGAGAATTTGCCCAGGCCGGACCACAGCCATGGCCATTGGTCGTATAGGGAGTGGTAGGCAGGTTTCCGCCATAAATTGACGAACAGCCGGTGGCATTGGCGATGACTGCATGATCTCCGAACAACTGGGTCAACAACTTTATATAAGGTGTTTCACCGCAACCAGCACAGGCTCCGGAAAATTCAAACAATGGCTGTCGAAATTGGCTGGATTTCACATCACAGATCACCAGGTCACCGTTATCATAGGGAAGGTTATCAAAGAACTCATAATTCGTTTGTTCTGCCCCGCCAAGACTTTCAACCTGGTTCATCATCAACGCCTTTTCACCGGTTGCCCTATCCTTTCCAGGACACACTTCAAAACATAGCCCGCAGCCAGTGCAATCCGCTGGTGAAACCTGGATAGTAAATCTATGGTCAACCATGTCCTTGGAACGAAAATCCGCTGATTTAAACCCAACTGGTTGGCCATCAAGTAAGTTTTTTGCATAACATTTCGGCCTAATCGCCGCATGGGGACAGACAAAAGAGCATCTATTGCATTGGATGCAAATAGCAGGATTCCACAAAGGTATTTCCTGGGCAATACAGCGTTTTTCCCATTTGGATGTGCCCACCGGCCAGGTTCCATCCACCGGAAACACACTGACCGGCAAATCATCTCCTTGCATAGCTATCATCTTGGCTATTACATCATTAACAAACGCTGGCGCCTTACTATCCCTGGCATCGGCCATGGGCTTACCATTAAATATTCCGCATACTTTTACCTCAAAAAGCTGGGCCAAAGTGGCATCGACCGCATCGAAATTCTTCTGCACGATCTGCTCGCCTTTTTTAGCGTAAGTTTTTCTGATAGATTGCTTTATTTTATCTATAGCTTCCTCCCTGGGCAGCAGTCCGGAAATGGCAAAAAAGCAGGTCTGCATTATGGTATTTATCCTTCCCCCCATGCCAAATCTACGGGCCACATTGTAGGCATCTATGGCGTAAAGCTTTATTTTTTTATTAAAAACCCGTTCCTGCACTTCCCTGGGCAGCGAAGGCCAGACGTTTTCACTATTAAATGGTGCATTCAGCAGCAATATCCCTCCGTAACGCAGGTACCTCAGGATGTCATATTTTTCGATGAATGAAAATTGATGGCAGGCCACGAAATTTGCATTACTTATCAAATAGGGTGCCTCTATTGGTCGATTACCAAAACGCAGATGAGATACAGTCATGGCCCCGGATTTTTTCGAATCATAGACGAAATAGGCCTGGACAAAACGGTCGGTCTCGGTCCCAATGATTTTGATAGTGTTCTTATTAGCACCTACCGTACCATCCGAACCAAGACCAAAAAATACCGCCTCAAACATCTCTTCGGTGGGTAATTGAAAGCCTCGGTCGTAGGGCAAAGATTTTTGGGTTACATCATCATTTATGCCGATTGAAAAATGTTTTTTCGGCAATTCCCGGTCGAGCTCATCAAAAACAGCCCTTGCCATCGCCGGTGAAAAATCCTTCGAGCCCAGGCCATAGCGACCACCGATCACAGTAGGGTTGAAAGACTTAGAAATGATACCATCGGCCTTTGCCTCGGAAATCGCAGAAACCACATCCATGTATAGTGGCTCACCAACAGACCCAGGTTCTTTTGTTCTATCCAGCACCGCGATGGCTTTCACGCTCTGTGGTAAGGCCTTGACAAAATGCTCAATGGAAAATGGCCTGAACAATCTGACCTTGAGCAGTCCCACATGGCTACCATTGGCATTCAGGAAGTCCACGACATTTTTAACCACTTCACCACCGGATCCTAGGCAAATTATCAACCTATCAGGATTGTCATCGCCATAATATTGAAAAAGTTCGTATTTTCTACCGGTTATGCTGTGGAGCTTGTCCAGATACTTATCCACTATGCCCGGCACTGCATTGTAAAATCTGTTGGAAGCTTCCTTTCCCTGGAAAAATACATCCGGATTCTGCGCCGTACCTCTTATAAACGGATTCTCCGGTGACAGAGACCTTATTCTGTGTCCGGTTATAAGATCTGTGTTTAACATTTTCTGTAAGTCACTATCGGTCAATGGACTATACATATTGATCTCATGGGAAGTCCTAAAGCCATCGAAAAAATGCATAAATGGAACACGTGATTCCAGAGTCGCCGCCTGAGCTATGCAGGCCAAATCCTGAGCTTCCTGAACCGAACCTGAGGCTAGCAGGGCAAATCCAGTCTGACGACAGGCCATCACATCGGAATGATCGCCAAAGATCGACAGGGCATGTGTAGCTAAGCTTCTTGCTGTGACATGCATACAAAACGGCATGAGCTCACCGGCAATCCTATACATGTTCGGAATCATCAGAAGCAAACCCTGGGAAGCGGTAAAGGTAGTCGATAGCACTCCACATTGCAACGCCCCATGCAATGAACCGGCAACGCCAGCCTCGGATTCGAGCTGGACCAGCTCAGGTACCTGACCAAAAATATTTTCCCTGCCAGCCATGGACCATTCATCGGAAAACTCTGCCATCGGTGATGACGGTGTTATCGGATAGATTGCAATCAACTCACTTAATCTATAGGCCACACTGGCCACGGCTTCATTGGCATCCGAAATAGCGAAATCTTTATTTGTCATGCTAGGTGCTTTATTATTTAAATATTTCTGACGTCAATTGTCTTTATACTAGTGCTTGCAATATTCCAATAAATATGATACCCTTATTTTAGAGTGATCTGTTGAAAAGAAGAATGTCTGAATCTAATCTAAAAATGCTTGCATTTGCTTGTAAACATAATTTAGAGTAATGACTCCAATAATAATCCACAGTGTATTTAAATAAATAAAATATGGCAGAAGAACCAACACAAGAGTTTAGTAAATTAAGACGTATATTTTTTCCATTACATACCTATGAATTGAAGAAGGCTCTACCGATGAGCTTGATCTTTTTCTGTATCCTCTTCAACTATACCTGCCTACGGAACATCAAAGATAGTTTGATAGTAACAGGGCCCGGATCCGATGCCGAGGTTATTCCATTTATAAAAGGATTCTGTGTGGTGCCATCGGCCATAATATTCATGCTATTGTATGCGAAAGCCAGTAATATTCTGAGCAATGAAAAATTGTTTTATTTTTCACTAACACCCTTTATAGTTTTTTTTGGTGCATTTGCCTATCTGATATATCCAAATTTGGACATACTTCATCCATCTATGGAAACTGTAACTGCTTGGCGTAAAGCAGCTCCGAAATGCCTTCATTGGCCCATCGCCATAGTTGGTAACTGGTCCTATGTGCTGTTTTTTATACTGGCAGAATTGTGGGGTGGAGTGCTTTTATCTCTTTCATTTTGGCAGTTTGCGAACCAAATAACCAAGACATCCGAAGCCAAAAGAATGTATTCGTTCTTCGGATTGATGGCCCAGATGGCCGTGTTGGCTTCAGGCATCGTCGGTGAGCATTTTTCCAACATAAAGGATAAGGTAAAACCTGGCGTAGATCCTTGGCAAATTTCATTGAATTGGCTAATGGGGATAGTCGTTGTGCTCGGTATACTGGCCATGATAACTTTCCGCTGGATATATACCAATGTCTTGACCGACAAGCGGTTCTACGATAAACCAGAATTACCTGGTAACTCCGGTGGAAAGAAAAAGAAAAGCATACCTCTGTCTCAGAGTTTTAAGATAATATTCACATCTCCTTATATCGGATTGATTGCCGCTTTGGTTGTGTGCTATGGCATCAGCATAAATCTCGTGGAGGCCCTATGGAAAAAACAGGTTGGTATGCAATATAAGGATCCCAACGCTTTTAATTCCTTCATGAGCAAGTACGTATTCTGGACTGGAATCGCATCAATGATTATTATAGTCTTTGCGGGCAACATATTGAGAGTTTGTAAATGGTTTACCGCAGCCATAATAACTCCGCTGTTGTTTGTGATGATAGGCTCATTGTTTTTCACTTTCGTGCTGTTCAAAGATGTGGCAAGCCTTGGAACTGTTCTTAGTTCCATTGGATTAACACCTTTATCGGCATCGGTTTTTCTAGGAGCCGCAGTTGTTTTGATAGCCAAATCTACCAAATATGCGCTGTTCGACCCGACGAAGGAAATGTCCTACATACCGTTGGACGAAGAAATGAAGGTCAAAGGTAAAGCTGTGGTGGAAGTGGTCGGTGGCAGAATGGGTAAAGGCGGTGGCGCCTGGATCAATTCCGCGCTACTATCGATAATACCCCAGGCGAGCTTCTTTACCATAATCCCCTATACGTTTTCTATATTTGTGGTCATATGCATTGTCTGGTTCGTGGTAGTTAAACTGTTGAGCAAAAGGATAGAAGCTATAACCACACAGCAAGCTTAACGCCGAAGGAATTGGGTAAAAGATAAAAAAACAGGGGAACAGAAAAACAAAAAAACAAAAAAATCGGTAAATTGATACCGGCTTTTTTATCTATCAAAGTAATAACTTTTGGCAATCATTTCTCCGGAGTATACATATACCCAATGCCGTGGATGGTTTTTATATTGTCGCCGGTGGAAACTCCGTTTCTTTGAAAAATATGCCTAACCTTGACCACATATTGGTCTAATGATCTACTTTTCACATTGGCATGGTTTCCCCATATGCTATGAATCAGGCTTTTTCTACTCAGGATTGCATTGGGATTTTTATAAAAACAGCTAATAATTCCGAATTCCTTCTTCCCTATAACTTCAACCCTTCCGTTCATAAACCTTATTTCCAACCTCGCCGGATCTACCGTTGTGTTTAAAAAAATGAACTTTCCATCGGCCAAAGACGTATTGGCGGTGACTTCCAAGTCTCTTGATTTTTCACTTCTACGTAAAACAGCCGATACTCTTGCAATTAACTCATTCAAATCAAATGGTTTAGTGATAAAATCATCGGCTCCACAATCAAATCCTTTTATCTTAATATCTGGAGTGTCTCTGCCTGTTATAAAAATCGTTGGAATAAAAATTTTCTTCTTTTGTAACTCATTAAGCAGAGAAATACCATCCTTGTCCGGAAGATTTATATCTAGTAACATCAGGTTAGAAAACGATCTTTGTAAAAACCCTAAAGCATCGGCTGCATTGTAAAATGCCTGAGCTTCCATCCCGGCCAATTGTAATTGCCTCTCTATGGTTTTTGATAAAGCTGCATCATCTTCAACAATAAGTATTAATGGACTAAATCTCGTTGCCATAACCTATAATATACACTCCATTATGTTTACGAACTGAAAATAATCCGAACACGAATAAAGAGTCAAGAAGATTAATCATGCATTATCTGTATAAAAAATTTTTCACCAATTTTTTATTTTGCAATCTAAAGCATAAGAGGCCAGGAAGTCTACAGCACACAACAAACCTGACAACCGTTGCTACCTTCCAGTCCTGGCGGAGTTAGTCGGCTCTAAAGTTGCATAGCTCCCAGCCTGCCTAGACAGCATCAGCAAAAAAAAATATTAGTCAAGCAGGTTTTACAAACATTCATTCTTAATAGGATGAAATGTAGACATTTTAAAAAAAATATTACTAGTATTAGGACAAATGATTGAGCCCGCATACAATCCAGATGATCTGGAAAAAAAATGGTACGTCAGGTGGCAAGAGGAAGGTTGCTTTAGGAAAAAAATAAACCATGCAAAGGGTCATTTCTGTATATTGATGCCACCACCCAACGTAACCGGGGTATTACACATGGGTCATCTGCTTAATAATACTCTGCAGGATGTACTTGTTAGACGCGCTAGGCAACTTGGAAAGTCAGCATTATGGATTCCTGGCACCGACCACGCCGGCATAGCAACCCAGGTAAAAGTTGAAAAAGAGCTGATGAAAGAAGGTAAAACACGCCATGATATCGGCCGGGAAAAATTCATTCAACGGGTCAGTGAATGGAGGGATAAGCATGGAAATCTGATATTGGAACAACTCAAAAAACTCGGAGTATCATGTACCTGGGATGCCAAGGTCCATACCCTAGATCCGGCCTACAGCCAGGCAGTGTTAACAGCCTTCGTCGAGTTATATAACAGAGGATATATTTATCGTGGAAAACGTATGGTGAATTGGTGCCCGGTTAGCCTCACGGCGCTGAGTGACGAAGAAGTGCTGGTGAAACCTCAGCAATCCACGCTTTATCACATAAAGTATAGATTAACCGATGGCAGTGGATTTATCCAGGTAGCCACAACCAGACCCGAAACGATTATGGGAGATGTGGCCGTGGCTGTCAATCCAAAGGATAATCGCTATCGCAGACTAATTGGTAAGACCTGCCTAAGGCCGTTGAAAGAAGCGGAAATAAAGATCATAGCCGATGAAGCCGTGGACCAGGAGTTTGGTTCCGGCGCACTGAAAGTAACACCGGCCCATTCGGCCATAGATTTTGAAATCGGCCAAAGACACCAGCTGGAGTTCCTAGACATAATGAATCCTGACGGTACGCTAAATTCCCTGGCAGGTAGCGATTTTGATGGCATGGATCGATTCATGGCAAGAGAAATCTCGGTGAAGAAATTAGGCGAGCTTGGCCTACTGATAAAAGAAGAGCCCTACTTGAGCAACGTAGGATTTTCCGAAAGGGCAAATGTTCCGGTCGAGCCAAGGCTTTCCGAGCAATGGTTTTTAAAATATCCAAAAATCGAGGAAGCCAAAGCGGTGGTTTTGAATGGGCTCATAAGGTTCAGGCCAGAAAGATGGACAAAAACCTATCTGCATTGGCTTGAACACATCAAGGATTGGTGTATAAGTCGACAGCTCTGGTGGGGACACAGGATACCTGTTTGGTATCGAAAAGGCTACGACAGAAACAATCCGGCCCATATCCATGTATCCCTCACCGGCCCTAGCGACAGGGAGAATTGGGAACAGGATGAAGATGTGTTAGATACCTGGTTCTCCTCGGCAATATGGCCACTGGCGACCTTTGGCTGGCCAGACCTGGAAAAAATGAAGACAAACGGGTTCGACTATTTCTACCCTACCAGCGACCTGGTTACCGGACCTGACATAATTTTTTTCTGGGTAGCCAGAATGATCATAGCCTCCCTTGAACTACTGAACGACGATAAGGATAAAAACACTCTTTCTATCGACGAGCTAGGTGAACGCATACCCTTTGCAAACGTTTACTTCACCGGCATAATTCGCGACAAGCTTGGCCGAAAGATGTCAAAGAGCCTTGGGAATTCACCGGAACCATTGGACCTAATCAAAAAATATGGGGCCGATGGGCTAAGATTCGGACTATTATCCATGGCTCCCCAGGGCCAAGATATTTTATTTTTCGAAGAACGGGTAGAGTTTGGCCGTAATTTTTGCAATAAACTGTGGAATGCCTTCCGGTTCAGGCAAACACTTGAAGAAAGACAAGAAAATCAAGGTAACCAGGATAAAACCATTGAAGGGATTTTTTCTCGTATAAATCCAAAGGAAACTTCACGACTAGATGGAGCCCTATTGACCCAATTATTAAGAATTTTGACCGAATTTGAAGAATCCATGGCAAAATACGAATTTAATCGAGCTTTGCAGATAATCTACTCATTCTTCTGGAAAGACTTCTGCGACTGGTACCTGGAGCTATCCAAGATAACCCAGACGGCATCGGTAATTGCCATATACGACCTGGTCCTGCGGCAATGCCTGTTGATTTTGCATCCATTTATCCCGTTCATAACAGAGGAGTTATGGCACACAGCAGGCTATGGAACCGGATTTATAAATGACCAGAAGATAGAATCCGTGGCTGATCTGTTGGCCAGACTGGAATCCACGGGCCTGAAACTTGACGAGGATTCTTTACTGGAAGTCTCTATTGTTAAAGAAGTTATATCACTATCTCGGGCACTAAAAGCCAAATATGGACTGGCCGCCAAAAAAGACGTAACTTTTTACCATAAACCAGCCGATGGCCATGACTCCATCATTTCAAACTATGGCAAAATTATTAGGCATTTCATTGGTGCAGAGGAAATTATAAAAACCGACTCCGGGCTAGATCTGCCGGCTGTTTTAACTCCTGATGGAACCATGTACCTGGACCTAGCCAACCAGATAGATCTGGCCGGTGAAAAGCAGAGACTCGCAATTGAGATCCAAAAGGTCAATCAATTGATAGCAAAAAATCAATCCAAATTGGACGATAAGGCATTTATTAGCAGTGCTCCACAGCAAATAGTTGAGGGTGCGAAAAAATTACTCGAAGAAAATCTAAAAAAACATACCGAACTCCAATCCCTATTGGATTCGCTAAATTTACTAAAAACATGAGCAAAAAACACGCAATTTCACCACTGAGATCGGAAAATTATCCGGAATGGTACCAGCAGATTATCACCGCAGCGGATCTGGCCGAGCCCAGTGTGGTTCGGGGATGCATGGTGATAAAACCTTGGGGCTACGCCATTTGGGAAAATATGACTGCCCTACTAGACGAAATGTTCAAAGCCACCGGCCACAGGAATGCCTACTTTCCACTGTTTATTCCATTGAAACTTCTAGCCAGGGAAGCCGAGCATGTGGAAGGGTTTGCCAAGGAATGTGCTGTGGTAACTCATTCTCGCCTAGAGACTAATGAATCAGGTGAATTGGTTCCCGTAGCACCTCTGGAAGAGCCTCTCATCGTCAGGCCAACATCAGAAACCATTATCGGTGAATCATTTGCAAAATGGGTCCAGTCCTACAGAGACCTGCCACTGTTGATCAACCAGTGGGCGAACGTGGTCCGCTGGGAAATGCGAACACGAATGTTCCTGAGAACAACAGAATTCCTTTGGCAAGAAGGGCATACAGCACATGAAACCATCGAAGAAGCCATCGAGGAAACCAAGTGCATGCTGGAATGTTATCGGAGATTTGCCGAAGATTTTGCGGCCATGCCGGTTATCTGTGGCCGGAAAAGCGATTCAGAACGCTTTCCAGGAGCGGTGGATACCTACTGTATCGAGGCGATGATGCAGGACAAAAAAGCCCTCCAGGTCGGCACATCTCACTTTCTGGGCCAAAATTTTTCCCAGGCATCGAAGATAAAATTCATGGGGCGCGATGGCTCGGAAGAATTTGCCTGGACCACTTCCTGGGGCGTATCAACGCGCCTGATTGGTGGTCTAATCATGATCCACTCGGATGATGATGGCCTGGTTCTACCACCTAAACTAGCTCCACTTCAAGCAGTTATATTACCGGTGATCCATGACGAGACCTCCAGGCCGAAAATACTAGAAGCCTGCGACAGGTTATGCAAGGAACTAACGGAGAAGACCTTCGAAGGTAAACCAATAAAAATTGAAATCGACAGAAGAGATATGCGTGGCGGCGATAAACTATGGACCTGGATAAAAAAAGGCGTTCCGATCATTATAGAGTTGGGTAACAAAGAGATAGAAAACCTATCCCTGAGCTACATCCGCAGAGATAGTTTGATAAAAACATCGGAAAAATCGCCGGTTTTCATCCAAACCCTACCAACCCTATTAAAATCCGTCCAGGACAGCTTGTTCAACCGGGCACTGGAATTCAGGAAAAAAAATACCGTGGAAATAGATTCGAAAAAAAATTTTTATGAATTTTTTGATGACGAAAACCAAGGCGGTGGTTTTGCAATTTCCTACTGGGATGGTTCAAAGGAAACCGAAGCAAAGATAAAAAAAGACCTCGGTGTAACCATAAGATGCATCCCTGAAAACACTTCCAATCAAGGCAGATGTCCATTCACCGGAAATCCCGGAGAATACCGGGCTATCTGGGCAAAATCTTATTGATTTTGCAGCTCTAGCCAAGTATGCTAGTGCAGCAATTAACGATGATTAACATAAAAAACTTGACGTTTCGCCTGGGCAATCGAGTGCTTTTCGATGACGTATCTGTCTCTATTCCAGATAGTTCGAAAATTGGTGTGGTGGGACATAACGGCTGTGGCAAGACGACGTTGTTCAAACTAATACTAGGGAAAGAAACCATCGACTGCGGCGAAATAACGGTACCAAACCGACAGAAGGTGGTAACGGTTCATCAGGAATTGCAAGATAGAACCCAGACGGTCCTGAATCTCGTGTTATCCTCCAACACCGAATTAACGAAACTTAAGGTCATGATAGACAACGAGGAAGACGGCAATGCCCTGGCGGAGCTATACGAACAATTTCAGTCAATCGGCGGGTTTTCTGCCGAAAGTCAGGCCTCGGCAATATTGGCCGGGCTTGGGTTTTCGTCCAGCGACATGGCAAAACCACTTTCGGAGTTTTCTGGTGGTTGGCAGGTTCGGGCCGCTCTGGCCGCAACATTATTCGCACCATCGGATATTTTGTTGCTTGACGAACCGACAAATCACCTGGACTTTGAAACCTGCGCCTGGTTAAAAAACTACCTCGGAAAACTGAACAAATCCATTTTAATCATAAGCCACGAGCGTGACTTGTTAAACAGCCTGTGCGATAAGATCTTACACCTGAGCAACTCATCGATCAAACTATATTCCGGCAACTACGACACCTTCGAAGAAACCAGGGCAAGGCGTCTGCAAGAATTGTCGAAAAATATAGAAAAACAGGAATCCTCGCGCAAGCATCTACAGGCCTTCGTGGACAGGTTCAGATACAAGGCATCCAAGGCTAAACAGGCCCAAAGTCGGATAAAAATGTTGGAAAAAATGGAAGCGCTTCCAAAGATTCCACCGGAACATTCTACCAGATTTGAATTCCCACAACCATCTGTGATAGATAGACTTCTGGTTCAAATAAAGAACTGTACCGTCGGCTACGGTGACAAGATCGTTATCCATGACCTGAACCTGAAAATCGACATGACAGATCGCATTGCCATACTAGGAGCAAATGGAAACGGCAAATCAACTCTCGTGAAATTAATCGCAAATAGACTCAATCCACTGGCTGGATCGATCGAGTTCGCAAAAGGCCTAAAATCAGCCTATTTCTCTCAGCAACAAACGGATGAGTTACAGCTAACCAAGACGCCCTACGAAACCCTAAGCTCGGCCCTGGCCGGTGAAAAAGAACAAAGTGTCCGCAGCCAACTGGCTAGATTCGGCCTAACCCAGCAACGAGCGGACACGGTTATTTCCAAGCTATCTGGTGGAGAAAAAACCCGGCTGTTGCTGTCAGTGATAACAAGAAATTCACCACATATTTTGGTCCTCGATGAGCCAACGAATCATCTGGACATAGAAGCCCGGGAAGCACTTATCGATGCCATAAATAAATACACCGGCACCCTGGTACTTGTGACCCACGATTTCCATACCATTGAAGCCACCTGTGATCAACTGCTGATAGTTAAGGACCATCTTTGCCAGCCATTCGACGGTGATTTGAATGATTACATCGACTATCTACTAAGGGACCAACGAGAACAACCCGGTGGTCGGAAAAAATCTGAAAAACCACAGCAAAACCCAGATAGAGCATCGGCTCAAACCAAAAAAAAATTGAAGGCACTGGAGGAAGAAATGGAATCCTATAATTTGAAAAAATCCGAACTGGAAACAATATTGTACAACAGCTATTCCACCGAAATTTTCGAAAAATTATCAGAAATAGAGAAAAAATTATCAAAATTGGAAGCCGAATGGGCCAATCTATACGGAAAAGCATAGCAAATAGATCAGAAACAACCTTTGGTTTTGGTTGAATCTAGGCAAAACCATGTTTTCGATGGATTAGCTGCAGTCTTTCAATTTTTATCCAATGGGCAGGTAGCTAACGCTCTGGACAGGAACATAGACAAATTAGACCAACTACCCGGAGCATTGAAGTTTCTTGCTTCTATTTTACTCTTTACTTTAGAGTCAAAAGCAGTCAGGACGTTTTTAAATTCACTATTTTTCTTTGCATAACTACCAACATCAATATTGATATTAATCGTAGTACTTCCTTCAATAGAGTTAAGGACAAGGATTGAAAATATATCTTTAAATAAATCCTTTCCACCATCCAGGGTCCCAGATTTGGTATTATTAGCAACAATTTCATTAAAAGTATTCATCATATCCACGGCATTTTCTATTACTTCAGCAAAATGACCGGACTGGCTAAGTATATTGGGTTGCAATTCACCACCAATTACCTTTGTTGCATTATCTGTCGACACAACAAAGTGTGAAATCGATTCTAATATATCACACATTTTATCAGAATATACGCACATCTTATCATCCGGCATTTCATTTAATATTCCTGAAAATTTTGTAAATATTTTATTAACAATCCTGCTTGAATCATTACTTTTAAGAGCATCAAGCATCTCTTTAAAATCAATGTCAAGTTCTGGCTTATACTTATTATTAATAGAAAGATCATCTTTTACCATAGCCATAAATGATTGAATTTGTATGCTCATTTCAGCAGCATAAGTAATCACTCTCGATAAATTATCCAGCTTTGAAACTACGGTCCCCAGCAGTGGGATATTTATGTCGGTAAATTCTGCAACTATGTGGGAAATACTCCCAACAACCGATATATAGCTGGCAGCATTGGCCAAAGTACACATCAGCCTTGCCTTAAATGGTATATCAGCATTGGCTCTTGCATTAAGTTCTGTATTGGACCCGGCTAGATAAACAGCCAACCCTCCAAGTGCAGCACCTCCGCCAACGGCAATATTTAACGATATGGCTACACCTCCAATGGCAAATAAGGTGCCACCGGATAGCACCCCTGCGGTAACCATCGCACCAATAGCCACAGCAGAACCAATCACTTTCAATACCTTACCTATGGTCGCCAGTCTTTCACTCCGGCCACAAATAGTCATATTTTTGTAACCGGTCCTACCAACTCCGGACATGGACTGCAAGGTTGACGCCATCACATTTTCCAAAGATTTACACTGGGATTTTGAAGGAACACGCTCCGGAAGTGCATTATCTACACCTATATAACCATTTATCCCATTCTTTATTTCGTTAAGGATTCCTTTCATTTGACCCTCGGATGTAACATCCATATTTTCGAACACACCGAGCTTATCTGGGCAGAATATGGTTATCAAATTTTTCATGTCTTTATTGCAAAAGACTTGATTTTTATTACCATTTGCCTCGGCCACGGCGATCAAATCTGATAATACCTTCAAGCATACCTGGCTTCCTGGTTTTCTCCTAGAGGTTAGGCTATTTTTACCGTTGGACAAAATTGATTCCTCTTCCTTAACTTTGTTAATCAATGACCTCGCTATGGTTGCTTTATCGTCCATGGAATTTATCAACATGGAATTGGCTTTATTAGCACTACTAACAGATTTATTCTCCAGAGGTGAAGTCTCAATATTTGGTGCTCCACCTAGGCCTTTCCTAAGTTTCAAAAAATGAAACGAACAATTAGAGGCATTAACATGTCCAATACCGTTTTTATTTGCTGTAGCAGCGATGGGCTGAGGCATCGAATTATTTGTACCAATTCTATCCATAGCGTCACCTACTCATACCAAGATTAAATAGCTTAAAAAATTGGATTAACTTGGCAATGAATTTATGACATCCTGGGAACCGCAAACATGATGGTTGTCAATATCGAAATGCGACATTTTTGAAGTGCTGGCATTTATTTAAATATTTAATATATTTTTCTAGGCAAAAACTCGTTTATTGGGTTATTATCGGCCTATTTACGTAGTTGTTAAGTATTATCTGTATATCATTTTTTAAGCTGTCAGCGTTGATGAGTGTTTCATCGCCGAGCTGATTCGAAATATATTTCATCATGATGTGAGCGTCGGATTCCTGTCCTTCGGGCATTGACATACGCAGAACAGAATCCGCAATACTTTTTATCTGGGCTAGGCAGGTATCCAGCTGGTCTTCAGGTACTTTTTTCAATACTCCGGAGAATACCGCAATCATATTGTTAATAGTTTCAATCTGCTCATTGCCTTTCATGGTTTCCAACACGGTTTTGGCAAAGTTTATATCAAAGTTAGGAGTATCCGGACCAGGTGGAAAGCCTGCGGTGAGTTCTTGCATTTTTGAATCAATTTCGGAAGCCAAAAGAAGATTGTTGGCCCTAGTATCTAAGACTGAATAGGCCTTGTTTATAAACCTCTCTATAACACCCGGCTTACTAACAGAAGCATCTTCCTGTTCCGTTGGATTTTTTCTAAAAAAATTCACAACTCTTTTACTAGTATTTGCAATTTTCTTACTAACATTCACAACCGATTGAGCAATTTTTACAAAATCTTTTGCAATATTAACAAAGCTAGCTACGCAAACAAGCATTCTAGCATTCATCTTCACCTCACCAGTGGCTCTAGTATCAAATTCCACCTGCTCTCTGGCACAATTAAACGATAGCTGAGCTAAATTTGCGCTAATGCTGATCGACATGCTTACCCCTGTACTAACTGCACCGATAACACCGAGCATTGCTCCACCAGTCAATACCACCGAAGTGGCAATGCTTGCAATGGAGATGGCAGTAGCAATATACTTCAAAACCTTTCCAACAGTCCGCAGCCTTTCTTCCCGGCCAAAGATCGTCATATTTTTATAGCCGGTCCGGCCCGTTCCGGACATGGATTGCAGTGTTGATGACATCACTTTTTCAAGAGATCTGCACTGGGCCTTCGAAGGAGTTTTAAAATTTTTCATTTCCAGGTTAGATTGGTCAAGTATATAGTTATTCATTCCCTCCTTTATTGCCCCTAATAATGCTTTATATATTCCAGTGTCTGTGGCCGGCATGTTTTTAAACATGTCTAATTTATCTGGGCAGAATGTGGACACCAGTTTTTCCAGATCGTCGCGCTTGAAAATAGGTTTAGAATTATTCGCATTTCCCATAGCCACACTCACCAGATCATGTAGCACCCGGATACAAACCTGGTCACCGGGTTTTCTATGGGATGCCAGGCTATTTTTGCCTTCGGACAGAACCGTGTCTTCTTCGGCGATTTTTGTCATCAAACCCTTGGCAATTGCGACCCTATCCGATGCGGACCCTATGGCTACCTTACTGATATCGTCAACATCACTACTTTTAGCGACATCATTGTTTTCTTCCACAGCCGTTTCCCTATTCAATACTTTAGCAGATCTATCAGCTAAATTCGTGTGTTTAACCTTTGATTCTGCACCAAGACCTTCTTTAAATTTTAAATAATGAAATCCACCAGAATTATTGACTAATTTGATGTTGCTTTCGTTTGGATTTGTTTTAGATGTATTAAACTGAGGTATGTTATTGCCAAAATTTATGCTATCTACACCCATAATACATTTAGTCCAACCCTAAAATGCGTTAGATTTTAGGAAATTTAGCCGTATTAGCAATGAATTTATGTAATTTCAGAGGCAAGCTTGTTTGCTACCAGAGTGGAATATTTTCGAAGTGTCTGAGCTCTTGGGTGTTGTCGGTTCCATTCGATGTGACCTCGATGACGTCAAATCTGTAGTGCTTTACATGGCCAACTTTTGCCAGGTAGGCATTAAATACGGTCTTCAATGATTCTCGTTTCTTTTTTGTGATCGAATCATAGCCACTTACCAGTGCATCCAGGTTTCTCGTCCTAACCTCAACAAAGACAAGGATTTCAGCATTCAGAGCTACGATATCGATCTCATAGTTCCTGTGACGCCAATTGGTTTTTAGTATCCTGTAGCCGATTTTTTTCAGATACCTCTGGGCAGCAATTTCACCCACCTGGCCGATTTGCATCGCATCGGTCAGCTTTGCTGGTATGTATGGCCTAACCAGTGACCTTATGGTACTTATTAACATGGATTAAAAATAAAATATCTCGAGGTTACTAAACAAATCAATCAGACCTAGTCAGTAGGATCAACTTCCGGGCAAATGGAGCCGGGAATGAGATTCGAACTCACGACCCACGCATTACGAATGCGTTGCTCTACCAGCTGAGCTATCCCGGCAACCCCTGGAGCCGACTGTCAGATTTGAACTGACGACCGTCCGCTTACAAGGCGGGTGCTCTACCAGCTGAGCTAAGTCGGCACAATAGGCCATTGATCGATTGGTGGGCCGACTGGGATTCGAACCCAGAACCAATGGCTTAAAAGGCCACTGCTCTACCATTGAGCTACCAGCCCAATCAACTAAAACTCGCCGCAATCTATATCTCTCTCTTCGGCTGTCAACAACCATTTCAACTATCCTAGCCAGCTAAACATATTAATAGACCGGTTCGGGGCCACCGCTAGTAACCCAGGTTAGCATTCTAAAACCCAAAAATGAAATTGAAGACATTGAAACACAACTACTTTGGCAAAAAAATCAAAATCTAACCCCAGGGTTTAATGCCTGGCAGATTACCATTGCACAGGACCATAAAATCAACCGGTCAGACAAATAATCTATACCTTTTAGCACTGATAGATTCTGCTATGATGTTGAGCGACAATAACATAAAAACAAACAGCAGGCAGGGAATGGTCAGCAGCCAGGGATAGGAATCCATATAGCGAGTCCCATCGGCTATTAGCAGTCCAATCGAACTCCTCGGAGCCTGGACCCCGACACCGATGAAACTCAAAAAAGATTCCATCAGTATGACACTTGGCAACATCAGGGCCGCATAGGATCCTATCAGGCCAACTAGATTTGGGAAAATATGCTTACGTATAACGCCTAATCTGCTCTGGCCTAAACATTTAGCTGCTAATACAAAGCCAGTTTCCTTCAGTAACATGACCTCGGATCTTATGACCCTTGCCGGAGTCAACCATTCAACAAATACCATGGCCAGAAACAATATAAAATAGCCTTTGCCAAAAAACACCATGAACAATATCACTAACAGAATCAATGGGATTGGATAGAGTACATCCACAAATCTCATCATCATTAAATCGACCATACCGCCGGCATAGCCAGAGACAATTCCGTAAAATGTGCCAAAGATCATGGCAACCAACGTAACACAACTGCCAACGGTCAGTGAGATTTTGCCACCATACAAAAGTCTACTAAGCATATCACGTCCATAGATATCCGTGCCAAACAAATGTTCCGCACAGGGGGCAACAGCGCCCAGGTCTAAATCCTGCATAAAATAGGTATATTTCAAAAAGCGCTGGCCACAAAAACACACCAACACCGCACCAATAATATAAAAAAAAGAAATATATAGTAACCAATTTTTTTTACTTTTTGACTTCATAACTACTTCAACTACAGTCCATTACAGCACTTGTCCCGGGCCTGTGCGCACCGGCGTAACACTAAAAAATCACATGGTCATACCTCCGTCAACGGTGAAAATCTGACCCGTGATATACCTGGCCTCCTCGGAACATAAAAATGTCGCCAGCGGAACCACATCTTCCACAGAACCCAAACGCTTCATCGGGATAAATCTAGCCAGGTCATCGATGGATTTTTGATCCAACCTGGCTGTCATATCTGTGCTTATAAACCCTGGAGCTATTGCATTTACGCATATACCTCGGGATGCAACTTCCTTTGCTGCTGACTTTGTTAACCCAATCAGACCAGCCTTGGCCGCAGCGTAGTTAGCCTGGCCAAAATTCCCAATTTTACCTACAATCGACGACATGTTGACTATTCTACCCCAACGCCTTTGAACCATAGGCCTCATCAAGTTCTTCAGCCAGAAAAAACAACTGCTCAAATTGGTCCGAATCACATCATCCCAATCCCCATAGGACATCCGCATAAGTATGGCATCCTTTATTATTCCGGCATTGTTTACAAGAATATCCGCCGCCGGATGTTTTTCCAACAAAATACCACAAGCTTTCTCCACTTCAACCGAATCTGAAACATCCACCGCCATAGCCTCGGCCGATCCTCCCAGGGCGATGATCTCATCCGAGACTTTCGAACAGTTTGCCATAGAACGGCTTACACATACAACGTGGGCACCACCACGAGCCAAAGCCCTGGCAATACCTTCGCCTATTCCCCTACTGGCACCTGTAACCACAGCAACACGACCTGCAAAAGCCAAACTTGACATGTATTTGCATTGATAAGGATGAAACCTAGCCAGTCAATATCCAATCACCCGGCATAGATAAATCTCAGACTAACCTAAGTAGAACCACATTCTCGATGTGCCTGGTCTGAGGAAACAGATCAAACGGCTGAACTTCAGTGATTGCATATCCTTCTTGCAGAAGCAGATGGATATCACGGGCCTGGCTATCCGGAGCACAGGAAACGTAGACTATATTACCTGGCCTAAAGGCAATCAACTGGTTAATAAAACCGCGGCTACAACCGCTGCGCGGTGGATCCAAAATCACCGAAGAGGTTTTGCCAGAAAAACCAACGGTTTCAAAAATTTTCTCCGCATCACCGACGACAAAATCCACATTTGTAACTCGATTTTCCTCGGCATTTCTCCGGGCCAATTTTATTGCGTCTTCATTTATTTCTATACCGATCACCTTCTCAAATCTACTGCTTCCACAGATGCCAAACAATCCGACACCACAGTACACATCCAAGAGAACCTCTGCCCCATTGCCGGCAGCCTTTGTCAGTATAAATTCTACAAATTCTGGCAAAATATAGGGATTGTTTTGAAAAAATTCACCGGCTTTGAAATAAAATCTATGGAGGCCAACCCGTTCCATAACGATCTCGTTGTTATCCGACGTAATCTGTCCAGCCACTTCTCTCAGCAAAAGTGTACCACCATTTTTGTGATTTTTTGTCTTTGCCTTTGCCAAAACCGCTTCTTTCATCGGCCCAATGGCTGCATTAATTCCTTCGGTGGCAATAGGACAGGCGTCCACATCGACGATACTATGCCGACTGCCAAATTTCAGAAACCCCAGGTTACATTTGCCATTTCTAGGTCTTTCGAAGTGCGGTGTTATTTTTGATCTATAATTATATGTTCTCGACGACGGAACCATGGGATTTACAACCACCTCAACACCGGCTAACTTCCTGAATAATTCGCAGACCTGCTTGGTCTTTAGGCTCAGCTGCGTTTCGTAATTCATATGCTGATACTGGCAACCTCCACATTGACCAAACAACGGACACCTGGGCAAAACACGCTCCCTGGCCGGTCTGATAACCTGGACCAAATCTGCCTCGGAATAATTCCTATGATTTCTAAAAATTCTCAGCCTAACTTCTTCTCCTATAACCACTCCAGGGACCATCACCACCCAGCCATCCAGCCGACCAACGCCCAGCCCTAGGTTGGTGATGTTATCTATAACCAGGTCCAGCTCCTGGTGATAACCGAACGGTACCGGAACAAAATCTCGCGAAGGATTCATGGTTCAAATCACAGACAAATCTCGACCAAGTCAACCAACGAAGTAATTTTGGAAATTTTTATGAAGTTCATCAACAGTAACGCCGAAGCCAAAGCATCGTATAGAGCGTTATGCGGCTTACATTTATACACCGGACAATATTTACCAGAAACCTCATCCAAGGCCGAACGCAAATTACACCTGGTTATCAATGCCATCAACGAATAATTCCTGATATTCGGGAAGCACCTCCGGTACAGCAACTTTGTATCAATCCAGGGATCCCAGGAACTGGTCAATCCGCTGGCATAAAATCTTAAGACCAGGCCAGGCGTCGGCATGTAACTCCGAAGCAAGGACTTTTCGGTCTGCGACGAGTGGGCGCAAAAAATACCTGACCGACGCAGCAAAACGAACTTCGAAACATGGTCACTGAACTCAACCTCATCGTCGGCCTCGTTGTTTATCCTGGAATGCTCTCGGAAATCTCTGGAGATAAAAGTCCCGGATTTTGATCTACATCCGACTCCTACACAACCAGATATCTCCAGGTTAACCAGGGTAACGATGCCAAATTCAACAACACCGAATTCCTGATTACCCTCAAAATCCAACACATGTATGGTTCCGAACATCTAGGATTTAAGTATTTTTACAAAAGCATCTTGCGGTATCGAAATCTTGCCAATTTGCTTCATACGCTTCTTGCCTTCCTTCTGCCTATCTAGCAACTTCCGCTTCCTTGAAATGTCGCCGCCATAGCACTTGGCCGTCACATCTTTTCTCATGGCACTCAACGTCTCCCGGGCAATTATTGTACCACCTATGGCCGCCTGTATCGCAACGCTAAATAGTTGTCGCGGAAGGATTTGTTTCAACTTTTCGCACATTTCACGCCCTCGGGCCACGGATTTACTCCGATGAACTATGGAAGAAAATGCATCAATGGGATCGCCGGCAACCAGGATATCAAGTCTTACCAGATCGGCGGTCACATAGTCACCAAGTTCGTAATCCATTGAGCCATAACCTCTTGTAATGCTTTTAAGCCTATCGTTAAAATCCACAAGTATCTCGCTCAGTGGTAATTCGCAACACAAAATCAACTTCCCGGTATCAACGGTCTCGGTCCTCTTGCATGAGCCACGCTTCTCGGTTATCAGAGCCAGCATGTCTCCCACGGACTCGCTCGGTATATGAATAGTGGTCATTATCAATGGTTCCTGGATGTAGTCTATGGTCGATGGATCTGGAAGATGCAATGGATTATCCACTTCCATCATTACACCATCGGTTCGCATTACCCTATAAACCACGCTGGGATAGGTGGAAATCACGTCAAGATTATACTCCCGGCGAATCCTTTCCTGGACGATTTCCATATGTAATAAACCTAAAAATCCACACCGAAATCCAAAGCCAAGGGCAACCGAATTTTCCGGCTGATAAATCAGTGCCGAATCATTTAATTGCAACTTCGCCATGGCAGATTTAAGCTTTTCATAATCCGAAGTATCGATGGGATATATGCCGCTGAATACCATGGGCCGCACTTCCTTATAACCCGGCAGCATCTCTTCGGCCGGATCCTTGCTGAGGGTAATAGTGTCGCCGGTTTTCACATCGGTCACCAATTTTATACTGGTCACTATATACCCAACCTGCCCAGCCACCAACTTTCCGGTCCTAACCATCTTTGGCGAAAAAATACCAACCTCCTTGACCTGGGCTTGTTGAATTTTACCCATCAGTAATACTTCGCTGCCTTCAGAGATCTCCCCAGAAAATACCCTCAGGTAGCATATGACTCCACGGTAGGAATCGAACATTGAATCAAAAACAAGACATCTGGTTTTTGGATATTCCGAGCCTTTGGGATGGGGAATATGCTCGACAATGTTGCTTAAAATCTCATCTATTCCAATGCCAGATTTAGCGCTGGCAAAAATAGCCTCCTCTCTGGGAATGGCCAAAATATCTTCGAGTTGTGCAATAACATGTTCTGGCTGAGCGCTTGGCAAATCAATCTTATTTATAACCGGAATTATGGTAAGGCCCTGGGCCATGGCCAGGTTAGCATTTGCCACCGTCTGGGCCTCTATGCCTTGGCTCACATCGATTAGCAGCAGCGCCCCTTCGCAGGCGGCCAAACTTCTAGATACCTCGTAGGAAAAATCCACATGGCCCGGAGTGTCTATCAAATTCAACATGTACTCCCGGGTACCATCCAGGTACTTCATGGTCACCGGATGGCATTTTATGGTGATCCCACGTTCCCGTTCCAGATCCATGGAATCCAGCAATTGATCTTGCATCTCTCTCTTTTGCACCGTGTGGGTACGCTCCAATAATCGGTCCGATAGGGTGGTTTTTCCATGATCCACATGGGCAATTATACAAAAATTGCGAATTAATTTTATGTCATTCATTCCGAGATTGACCAGCAAATCTAAATGTGAAATTAATTTTGCAATGATAATCGGGCAACCAGCCCATGTAGTTTCTGCTTGATTTCAAACAGTTATAAATATTTATATGGTCATGGCTTCGCCAACAGATATAAGGAAAGGGCGTGTATTATTATACCAGGAGGCTCCGCATCTCATTCTGGAGATGTTACACCGAACCCAGGGCCGTCAGGCTGGTTTTGTTCAGGTAACCATGAGAAATCTTCACACAGGCGCCTCAACAACCACAAAATTTCGGTCCACGGACAACATTGAGTTTTGCCACGTTTCCACCAAAACCCTAGAATTTTCCTACGTAGATCAGGAAGGATTTCACTTCCTAAATACTGAAACCTACGAATACACGGTTCTTGCCAAAGCCACAGTTGAAGAGCAGAAAAAATTCCTGATCGAAGGCCAGGAATACGATATATTATTTGTTGATGACAAAGCAGTTCAAATACAATTGCCCGCCTCGGTGGAGATGAAGGTTGTCAGCTCCCCCGAAGGCCTACGCGGCGATTCGGTCTCCAGTGCCCAAAAACCTGCCACGATGGAAAGTGGGTTGGTGGTACAGGTACCTTTGTTTGTGAAAGATGGTGACATCATCCGAATCAGCACCAATGAATGTAAATACCTCGGGAGAGTTTGATGATTGCATTTTTATCTCCTAGGTCCTATTGTTTTTATTTGCAAAATTCGGCGTAAAGCCATTTTTTAAAAAAATGGATAAATTGGATCACATGTTTGAGATGCAGACCATACTCACCGGACGGATCGGCCTTAACAACGAGGCTCTGGATGAACAGGGTAAAATAAAGTGGATTTTAAATTACTCAAGAGCTATGCAGCAAGAACTTGCAGAGCTTATCGACTCTGTACCGTGGAAATGGTGGGCCAAATATCAGGTATTTAATGAACAAAATGCCCGGGTGGAAATTATAGATCTATTCCATTTTTTGATAGCAATGGCCCAGGCCGTTGGCATGACCTCCGACGACCTTTATGATATTTATTGTAAGAAAAATCGAGTAAATCACCAGAGACAGGACTCTGGATACGTTACAAAAAATGAACACGATTCTGAAAATATTTAAATCCAGCCAGGTATTATTCATACTGGTGGGTATACTGGCGACTTCATGTGGCACAGCCATCAATAACTCGTTGCATTCCACAGAAGTGTCGTCCCAAAACACGGCCCCATTGCCAAAACCAAGATCCCTGGTCACCGAACTGGACCAGGGTATTTTCGCCACAGAAATGGCTGATGTAACCACGAAAATTTCAGCCCCACCAAGCCGACAAACTAATGGCACAGCCAAACCCATCGCTGTTCTATCCTGGCCCACGGATAGTTGCTTTCTTAGAGACATGGATTTCCCGGAAAAGTACCTGCAGCCCACCGAATCAGGAAGATTTGAATCCGGTGGCTTTGGGTTTGTCAGAGAGAACAACACCAAATACCATGAAGGCATCGACATCAGGTCGTTCAAGCGGGACTTAGCAAACAATCCGATCGATAATGTACTATGCATCAAAGATGGTGTTGTAGCCTATATAAACAACCAGACTTCCAATAGCAGCTACGGAAAATATGTGATAGTGGAACACAGCTGTCTAGACATCAAAATTTGTTCACTCTATGCCCATCTGAGCAAGATCCAGGATAATATCAAGCAAGGCAGTCCTATAAAATGTGGCCAATCCATCGGTACCATCGGCACCACATCAAATGTTTTTAAAATAGACAAAAATTTAGCACATTTACACTTCGAAATCGACCTGCAACTAGGCAATCGAGATAGCTTTCAAAACTGGTATGATAAAACCTATGGACCCGATGATAAAAATTTCCATGGCGAATGGAACGGATTAAATCTCATTGGCACGGATCCTATCCCGATGCTCAGGGCACTAAACAATGGAAACAGCATTGCCTCGGTCCTGGAAAAGGAACCAACGGCATTCGTCACCAGAACATTTTCGGACAAAATACCATATTTTGTTGAAAAATACAACAAACTACTGGACAAAAAGCTAGATCCAACCAACAGCTTGATAGCCTGGGACATAGAGTGGACCTGGTATGGCCTGCCAAAAAAATTTACACCAAAATATAGCCAGGACATAAAAAAGAAGATCAAAGCCGGTGAGACAATAATTATTGAATACAGAAAATCTACCAAAGATTTGGCAGAAAAAAGAGATTTATTCAGCATAAGAAACTGGCAGCCGGTCATCGGGAATAGAATCAAGGATACGCTAGAAAAGCTTGGGCTATAGGTTAAGAAAAATCTTGACCATGGCATAGCAAACTAAACTATAACGATAGTTATTGCGGGCATAGTTTAGCGGTAAAACTTCAGCCTTCCAAGTTGGTGTCGTCGGTTCGATTCCGTCTGCCCGCACCATTTTGATCGGGGGTGTTTGGTTTCGACTGTGAAGCGTAGATTGATGTTGCGTATCGGAGATGATGGTTGGCTCCGTAAAAATCCATCGAAAGATATAAATGGCAAAGATAATGTCATAGCGGCTAACTTCGGTGACGAAGCTGTCGCACTTGCTGCTTAATTGCGGCACGTCGACCGGTTCGATTCTCGCTAAAGCCGGCTCGGTGTGTGAACAGCGAGAAACATTATGGCCGGGCACCCAGGACCATAATGTAATTAGACTGTGTGCTAGTTGGTGTGAATTTGTCGATGGATTCACACCAATGAACCAGATTATCGACTACATGCGTAGACACATCATTTGAAATTTTGCAGGACGCGGGTTCAATTCCCGCCACCTCCACCAGGGCTTAAATGTAGCTCAATCACCAAAATTAGGATTTACAAAACATTACTTATCAATTTACTTCCGGTCGGATTGGGTGTTGTATGTCCTATGAAGCCTTCGTATGATTCTTCTGGATTTAAATTTAGTACTCCTTTGACCGAAGGAATCATAAAATCCAGGCCAAGTCGTTTTCTGATGTATGTGGAGATCGAAGGAAAAATAGAAAAATGCCATTGTCCCACCACCGGAAAAGTTGGTAAAATCGTCTTCAGCAATGTGCCCTGTCTGCTTTCTAAATCCAACAATAGCCACCGTAAAACCAATTACACCGTGGAAGCATTTTCCCTGGACACCATCGATAATCCAAAAAAAAATTGGATCGGGATTAATCAAACCGCCGTAAACAAATATGTGGAATATTTTTTGAAAACCGGCCGACTTGAAAACCTGGCTCCGCCAGGGGAACCGGTCCTTCGGGAACAAATTCTTGGCTCCTCAAGGTTGGATTTTTGCGTAGGAAATACCTACATCGAAGTCAAAATGCCACTCATCCATCTATTTATAAAGCCAGGAGAGGAGTTACCGAACCATGGACTGATGACCTTGGATCGATTCATTAAACATGTCCAGGAACTAGGCAACAGTCTGGAGAAAAATAATCGAGCCATTCTACTAACCTGCTTTGTGTTTGATGCACCAAAGTTTGTCCCTCCGCCACCAAGTAAATATAACACGGAAATATTCCAGGCCATGAAGGATTCAATGAAAAAAGGAATAGAGGTATGGCAACTGAATCTTTCCATAGATAGATTTGGTGTCGATTTTTTGCGCTATTTCGAAATTACCTCCACAATAAACAGATTGCCAAGACAGAAAGTCTCTGCATACTAAAATACCGAGGTATCTGCTCGAAAAATTTTATATTTTATTTATTAAAGAAAATGCTTTACAACTTTGGTTAAAATGCATTGAGTATACAAAGTTTTATGCAGAAGACTAACAAATCCATCGTAAAGAGGTTTAAGGTGACCAAAAGTGGCAAAGTACTACGCAGAACTTCTGGCCATAGGCATTTCCTGAGAAACAAGACTGTAAAGCAAAGGAGATTTGCCAGACACGATCATCCGGCCTCGGCAGGGTTTTCCAAGCGAATATTAGGAGCCATAGCCGTTGGACTTTAATGCGTTGGTTAAAAAGATGTTAGGTCAGTTATATCCGATTGTATTCGGTTACAGATAAGGAGGAAAGTATGCCAAGAGTGACAAATGCCGTAGCTACAAGAAAACGCAGAAAGCGGGTTTTGAAGATGGCGCGTGGATATTTCGGCAATAAATCAAGGTTGTATAGATACGCCAAGGAACAGGTTTACCGGGCTGGTAAATTTGCCTATCGAGACAGAAAAAAACATAAGACGCAGATGCGCCAACTATGGATAATTAGGCTCAATGCAGCCTGCCGTGAACTGGGTATGCAGTACTGTCGGTTTATTGCTGGCCTCAGGCTAGCTCAGATTAATCTCGACCGTAAGTCATTGAGTGAAATGGCAATAAATGACCATTCCATGTTTAAAGCCATTGTTGAAAAAGCCAAAGCATCTCTTTGCCATGGACTATAACTAATTCCACTGTGCATCACTTTTATGACTCCGAATGCGGTAGATATGGCTTCGTTGGTTGCACTCGCTGATGACCTGAAGCAGGAAGTTGCTGGTGTTACATCTTTTTTGGAAATAGACCAGCTGAGGACGAAAATCTTTGGTAACCAGGGAGTTATTCGCCTGGCTATGAAGAGTCTTGCTTCTTTGCCAGTAAACGAGAGACCACCCGCCGGGAAGGTTATAAACAATATAAAGATCGAGTTAGAGCGGCTTGTGGCTGAAAAGGCCGAGGAAATCGAAGCTTCTGAATTTACAAAAAAGCTTGAAACAGAACAGGTTGAGTTTTCCATTGACGGATATGCTTCCGGAGGGACACTGCATCCAATCACCCAGGCTCAAAGGAAAATCGAAGAAATTTTCAGTAGCATCGGATTCACCCTGGCTCGTGAAACCGAAATTGAAACCGAATGGTTTTGCTTTGAAGCACTTAATACACCTGAAAACCATCCAGCCCGGGACGAGATGGATACGTTCTTTCTCCAGGATGATATTAGGGTGTCATCGACCAGTAAGCATCTAACCGAGCGCTACTTACTGCGTTCTCATACTTCCACGGTTCAGATCAGGACCATGTTAAAGGAGAAGCCACCACTGAAAATAATTGCGCCAGGAAGGACATTCCGGCGAGACACGGTTGATGCGACGCACAGTGCAAATTTTCACCAGTGCGAAGGCCTCTATGTAGCTGAGGGCGTTACGGTTTGTGATTTGAAAGCGACTCTTGGTTTTTTGCTACGTGGTCTTTTTGGCGATAACATAAAGGTTAGGCTACGGCCAAGTTTTTTCCCATTTACCGAACCAAGTTTCGAAGTGGATATGCTGTCACAGAACCTGGGAACGCTGAGTAATAAATGGATAGAGGTGCTTGGTTGCGGGATGGTTGATCCAGAAGTATTTAAGGCTGTTGGCTACGATTACAACCAACTGTCAGGGTTCGCCTTCGGCGTTGGTCTGGAAAGGATCGCGATGTTACTACAGGGCATTGATGATGTTAGGATGTTCTATCAGAATGACTTAAGATTCTTAAACCAGTTTGCTTAGAATTCGTTAATCGGTTTTGTATGATACATTCATCTGCTATAGTTAGCGATTCCGTCGTCCTGGGAGAAGATGTGTCGATTGGGCCCTATTCAGTTATAGGAGAAGGTGTTAAATTAGGAAATGGCACGGTCATCCGGTCCCATTGTATTATAAGTCGTTGCACTGTTGGAAATAACTGTCTCCTTGACAGTTTTTCTTCCATAGGTGGCCTTCCGCAGATAACCAATGTTGACCTAAACAACATTGGCACCGTTACGATAGGAGATAACACCGTTGTGCGAGAACATGTTACGCTTAGTGCAGCCTCGGCAAAAGATAAATCAACATGGGTTGGGAACGACTGCCTACTCATGGCCTGTTCCCATGTGGGCCACGATTGCGTCCTCGAAAACAACGTCATTCTCGCGAATAATGCTTTGCTCGGCGGGCACGTACACCTGCAAAATGACTGCTTCATCGGAGGTAATTCGGCCATTCATCAGGGATGCCTCCTGGGTATCGGCACGATAGTCAGTGGAATTTCCGGCACATCCAAACATGTTCCGCCCTACTGCATAGTCGCTAACCGAAACGAACTCATAGGGTTAAATTTCGTAGGCCTAGGTCGCCGTGGCGTAACCTCGGCAGCAATCAGCGAACTGTCGGAATATTTCGTCACTATATTCAAAAAAATGTCAGGAAAACTGGGCGAGCGTGCCGAAAAGTTGCTCTCCGACAATAAGATAAAGCACAAAGAAACGATTCAATTTCTGAATTTTTTCAAAAATCAAGCACCCAAAGGTTTTTGCACACCAAGAAAGTGATCAACTGTAAATCTTTAATCCGGTGTTGAAATTTTTAACATCGGCCAGCGTATGGGCGCCATCTACATGCGCTGCAAAGGCTATCATAGCAGCATTGTCCTCGGTATATTTCAACTCCGGCAAAAGCAATTTTATTTCACAGGCCCGGGCCAAATTTGTCAACTTGTTACGCAGCAACATGTTATTAGATACTCCGCCGGAAACACCAATACTGACATATCTTTTATTGTCCAACGCCACCGCAACTTTGTCGACCAACGCATCCACTATGGCCGCCTCATAACTCGCACAAATATTCGGGAGCTCCTTTGCAAACACCTCGTCATCGGCGATTTTTTCCAGCATATATCGAAGGCTGGTTTTCAACCCGGAAAAACTAAACTTCATGGCATCCTTGCCAAAAAATGCCCGCGGAAATTTGAATGCATTCCGATCCCCATTCTGGGCCAGTTTTTCTATCTCCGGACCACCTGGATACCTCAGTCCCAATAACTTAGCACCCTTATCGAAAGCTTCTCCAGCCGCATCGTCGACGGTCTCGGCAAGAACTTTGATCTCGAAACTATCGCAAATCTCAAACAAAATCGTATTTCCACCGGATACCAGTAAGCCTAGATGTGGCAAAAAATCATCAATTTGTGCTGGAAATATCGATATAAATGGCGAAAATGCATGGCCTCTCAAATGATTGACGCCGCAGATCTCGCTGCGAAACATCGCAGAAATGGTGTTCGCAAATGCGATGCCCAAACTCAGTGAAGCAGCCAACCCAGGCCCATAGGTGACTGCTACTCTGAACCTTAGATCCAAATACCCATTTTTCTTCAGTTCATAGAGCAATGGAGCGAAATTATCCACATGGGCCCGAGCAGCTAATTCCGGAACTACACCTCCAAACCTTTTATGTACAGCCAGTTGCGATATCTTACGCTCAAAAATAATACCAGATTTTCCGGAAAAAACAGCCACACAACTGTCATCGCAGGAACTCTCGATTCCAATAATATTCATACTACTCAAAATCTGGAAACAACTCTATATCATGCTCTAATGGAACGATAATATCATCTTCATGGCTTGGCCTTTCCAGTTTTAATGCATAGTTATTCTCCGTTTGCAGAAATAAAGGAACCGTGTCAAAACAGCCAGCAGCCAGAACATGATCTGCATCTTCCTGGACTACAACAAACAAAGCGTCACCGCTTCCAAAACAAGACACCGGCAAAAAAACATAAAAAACATAAAAAGCACAGAAAGTCCAGAAAACGCAAAAACACCATTCCCGTTGAGAATGAACCATAACCAAATCAGCTACTCCTCTGGCTTGGTTTTGGGCAAGCCAAACAGCCTTCTGCCCTCCTTCCACTGATTTCGTTTCCGCAGCAAATCCACTCTCTCTAACCTTTTGAGCACACTGCGCTTACTGCCCACACTTGAACCGGCCCGTTTAAAACTTGAATGTTGAGTCATATCACAAATCACACTAAATGTCATCGAATCTAACTGTAAATATAATGAAACTCAAGCTAAAAATGACTAATTTTAAATACCAAAACCTGAAAAACGGAAAAACGGAAAAACGGAAAAAACATAATATTCCCGGCATCATTGATACTTTTTAGTTTTTAGCCGAAGTTTTCACAAATCAAAATCTTCTTCTTGAATAATCGCATCTTTTTAATAGAATGATTAAAACTGTGGCTAAATCAATGACCGGACCTAAACCTACCGATGACAGCAAAGCTGTGAAAAAACCAAACTCCATCGTCAAAACCAAAGACAATGCAACAAAAATATTCGCCAACATTGACGTCGGTTGGGGCAATACTCTATATATCCGAGGAGAAGGCGATGGCCTAAGCTGGACAAAAGGTATCCCAATGAAAAACAACGGCAATAACATCTGGACATGGGTCGCTAGCTCTAAGAAATGCACTAATTTTCAGTATAAATTGCTCATCAATGATTCCACCTGGTGCCAGGGCGAAAATTTCACCGCAAATGCCGGCGAGGATAACAACATAACGCCTACATTCTAGACCTGGGATAGCAGCATCATCATTTCTGAAAAACTGCTGTCGACGGCCTCTTTAAAAAATAACCAGTAGGATATGGCTCCCAGTGCAAGGAACGGTCCAAAAGGTAACTGGCATCCCATGCCCAGAGGTTTATTGTTGAGCTTACAATGGATAGCCCAAATTGGGAACAGGGTAACCAACCCAATCACTGCGCCACCAAAAATGGAAAATATAGCACAATTTGTACCAGAGAACGCACCTATGCAACCCATCAGCTTAACATCGCCAAAGCCTATGGTTTCTTTTTTAAGTATAAATTCAGATATTATCGCGATCCACAGTAACAAACTCGAGCCTATCAGCAGACCTTTTACCGACTCTAAAACTCCACAAAACACACCGCCAGAACTCACGAACCACGGTAAAAGACCACTTACAATAATACCAACCATCGTCCCGCCAACGGTAAGCGAATCTGGAATCATCATCCTATCGAAGTCTATACCCAAAGCTATGACTAAAATAACGAACAAAATCGAACCAACCACAAATAAAGCTGATTGGGTAACATGCCATAAGATCGTAAATAGCACAGCCACAAGAACTTCTATGGCAAAATAACCAACACTTATACCAGCTCCACAGCACCTGGCCTTGGCTCTAAGGATCAACCAACTGATAATCGGAATGTTCAGCCATGCCGGGATAATTTTACCGCAGACACAATGGGACCGAGGGAAAATTATGGATTCACCCTTCGGTATCCTTGTGATGCACACACAGGAAAAACTTCCGACACAGGCACCAACCATAAACACTAACAGATAAAACAAGTTAGAATGTACAAATAAATCTACCGATTGCATACATGCACAACTCATAGTTAGCTTTCTATTATAAGAGAATTACCTGTCATTTCCGGCGGACTTGGCAAGTTCATTAATTGCAAAACCGTGGGTGCAATGTCTGCCAACCGCCCGGTTTTCCTTAACTTCAAAGAGTTGCAGCCATTGCCATAAATCGTTAATTTTACTGGATTTAAAGTATGTTGTGTATGCGGAACATTATTTTTTGGATCCCACATCTGTTCAGAATTTCCGTGATCAGCGGTTATCACAGCAATGGCATTTACCCTGTCCACCGTCATACAGATTTGTTCCACGCAGGAATCAACCACAGCCACAGCCTGTTTTGCAGCCTCAAAATTGCCGGTGTGCCCAACCATATCGGTGTTGGCAAAATTGACAACGATCAATCCATATTTTTCTGATTTCAATGCTTCGATAACAGCATCTTTGACTGCTAACGCACTCATTGCCGGCACCTTGTCATAGGTTGGCACGTCATTTGGACTCGGTATCAGCTTCCTATCTTCCAATGGAAATGGCTCCTCTCTATAGTCATTGAAAAAAAATGTCACATGGGCATATTTCTCCGTCTCAGCACACCGAAACTGCCTGATGCCAAGGTCACTAACATAGGACCCCAGGATATTCTTCATCTTTTGGTTCCGCTCAAATATCACATTGCTGCACAAGTCGCTTTCGTATTCGGTCATCGTTGCATAAAATAAATCCAGCTTACGGCCTCTATCGAAATGCTGAAATTCATCATCTATAAACGCCCGGGTCAATTCCCGTGGCCGGTCACCTCTAAAATTGAAAAACACCACCGAATCCCCATCTTCAACGGCACCGTCAAACACTCCGTCTGCTCCTACTATCTGGGTTGGCGTAATAAATTCATCGCCGGTCTGAGATTTTTCCAATGGGTTTTGGTAATAATCTTCAATTGCCTCCATTGCATTACTGGCCTTTTTTGCATAACCTCCTGTGAGACAACTATATGCTTTCTCTACCCTAGCCCATCTATTGTCCCTGTCCATCGCCCAAAACCTGCCTATCACTGTTTCAACAGTCCCAATACCAATCTCTTTGCACCTGGCCTCCAGTTCTTTTAAAAAATCCCTGCCGCTCTTCGGTGGAGTGTCACGGCCATCGGCAAAAAAATGTATGCAAACATCTTTGAGCCCAGCGGCTTTCGATATAGTGAGCAGGGAATATAAATGCCTCAACATGGAGTGAACGCCTCCATCCGAGCATAGCCCAAACAAATGCAGCTTTGAATCATTTTTGATCACATTCGCCAGCGCATTTCTCAGGGCAGGCAAACCACTCGCTGTCCCGCTGGCAAAGGCCTTATCAATCCTGACAATTTCCTGATCCACAATCCGTCCGGCACCAATGTTTTGATGACCAACCTCGCTGTTTCCCATAATTCCTTCTGGCAACCCAACATCCAGCCCACAGGCTGCCAATTCCACACAGGGCCAAGAACTTAGAACATTATCGTGAAACCTGGCATTGCCATGCTTAATAGCATTCCATCTATCGAGTGTATCGTCCTGCGATTCTCCCCAGCCATCACGAATCACTAAAATCACTGGCCTATTAACTGACCCCATGAATGACAGTTTAATGCCCTTGATTCTTCTAGCGAGTATTTTATTTATAATTATTAAAACAAACCGATCCATGGATTGTTTCACCAAAAAATTACTATTGATCTTTTGCTTTTTTTCATAACACTTAGAAACAGATTAGGTTGTGTAACCTGGATTTGGAATATGGAAAGGAAAATATTTGTTTTGTGTACTCTATTTGGGGTTTTTGGGGGCATATCATTTGCCAGGGATTTGGTGATAAATAAACCGGCATCGCTGGCAGAAGATCAGGAATTGATTTTACAGAATGGTGATGCCATAATCTTCGAACCAGATAACAAGAAAAGTGAAATACGACTCTTCGATTCTTCGGCAATAAAAGCTGACAGTGGAACAATTATGGTCGAAGGCCTTAGGAATGGTAACCCGGCCATATGTGTTGTGCCGATCTCCGAAGCCAAGGATCATGTGGTAATAGGAAATGAAATCTGTAAAGATTCCCTGTCACCATCGGCAAAAATACTATACACATCTGGAACCATCGAAAAAAAACCACCTCAATATTTGGAAATGTTCCGAGATAAGCTATGTAACTATATCGCCGAATGTAACGGTAAACTAATGACATTTACATTCCCAAAGCTGTCTACAAAGGGAGCTACAATAAAATTAGAAAAACGCAATGACAAGCACAATAATACTATTTTGGACTCTATAAAGGAAGAAGCGCTGAAAAAAATGTCGACCGAACTAGTTAAGAATACTAACAAAAACCCAGGTAAAGCGAACCCAAGCACAGCTGGAATTATTTCAGACAACGTGACACCTATTATGCTAGCAAGTAATTCCAGCCCCGAAGTCAAAATAACACGTTCAAGGAGAAAGCCAAAACAGCCATGATTTTGGCTACTATACTTTATCACCCTTGTTATAATCTACTATGGCGTCTTTGGTCCAATCTTTGCCAACAAAAACGCCTATGCTGCAATCGCTTAACCCTTTCGACTGCATAGCCTTGTTAACATCATCTAGTACCGCATCTCTTATGGCATCTTGATTATTTCCAACCGTAGATTTTACGTACATATTATCCGGCAAATCGTAGACCTTACCGTCGCGCGTAAATGAATTATGTAACCCAAGTTTATTAAATTCACCACGAATAACATTACTTTTTTCAACCTTGTTAAGATATACTGTAACTAAACATTTATTTCCACTCTCATCCATACAATACTAAGCATAAAATTAGGTCAGATATTATCAAGAAATTTATTCATAAATATATAATTATTTACACTTACAATAATTACAACTTGAAATCAATAGTACTTATATTAGTCGTGGGTGCAGTTATTGCCTGGTTGTGTAATGGTAGCACGACGGACTCTGACTCCGTTTGTCTAGGTTCGAATCCTAGCCGGGCAGCCAGTAAGATTTATACAGATATACCAATATTCGATGGATTCAATAGTTCCTTACATAATTCAGCATGGCCACCGACTTCACCTGTATAAAATTATCATCCCTATACTAATCACATTTGACTAGAAATGGCTAATAGTATCGAAGAATGTTTAAAATAGCTTGGCCATCGGCTGATTGGTTACAACACCAAACACACCATCATACCCTACGGCCATATCTCAAAAATGAGCAACAACACGAAACTTTAGTAGCTAGGACGAGATCCTACTCTGGCGGGATAGACGGGACTCGAACCCGCGACCTCCTGCGTGACAGGCAGGCGCTCTAACCAATTGAGCTACTACCCCCGGCCAATGTTTGAAATCTGAAGCTTAGTGTCGGTTTGTCAAGAGCTGTTTCTGGCATTAAACATGTATGGCAGTCATATTTCTTATTGTTAACAACTCTATTTACTATTTAATTACACCATGTCAAATGGCGACGAAATTTTCAAAAAAAATAGACATAAACGAATTCGATGGATCAAAAAAATATTTAAATACATGCCACGAAAGGCAACCATACATAAATATCCAGTCATCGGAAGGTTCGCCAATTCGGCCAGAAAACGTTCCTACCTATGGTCATTTCGAGTCACTGAAGCCGTACCGGCATTATATGCTGGCTGGGTATTGACCATGCTTCCGGTGATGGGCGGTCAAATCATCATAGCCTGTATACTTTCGCTGTTGTTTCGGGCCAACATCATGATCCTTGTAGCATTGCAATTCGTTTCCACACCATTCACCGTACCATTCCTATGGTGGCTGGATTACAAGGTCGGTTACTTTGTTACAAATATATTTGGTACTGAACACCTTAAGTCTATCGAACAGAGCTATGACAACCTTGGCCTATCGATCAATAGCATGGGCGATATTATAAACGGAGGAGAACGGGTTTTCCGATGTTTTTCGACCATATCCCTTGGTGGCATAATATGCGGATATATCGCCGGCTGGGTTTCCAGCTGCATATATGAATACTATGCTAACAAATTTTCCACAAATAGTAAACATTGCGAAAAATTGGTAAAAAACAATAACTTAAATTGATTGAATTATTCAAATTATATTATTTATTACCGGTGTACTAATGGCGTTTATTTTAGGCCTACCTCTAGCTGATCTATAATAGCGTTGTGTTGATTATGAAGAAATTGGTTATAGCTGAAAAACCCAGTGTTGCTCGGGACATCGTAAATGTTCTCGGAGAATTTAAAAAACACGATGATTTTTATGAAAATAATGAGTATGTTGTTAGTTCTGCCGTCGGCCACCTGGTTGAACTTTTCATGCCAGAGGATATCGATGCAAGCCTAAAAAAGTGGTCCCTCGACACTCTGCCAATTCTACCGGAAAAATTTGAAAAAAAACCCATAGAACAGACCAAAAAAAAATTTAACGAGCTCAAGAAGCTCATGGCACGCAAGGACATAGATGTAATAATAAATGCCTGTGATGCCGGCCGTGAGGGCGAGCTCATTTTTACCTATATATACGAATTAGCCGGCTGTAAAAAAATAATAAAACGGCTGTGGCTATCGTCGATGACCACAGAATCAATACGAGATGGCTTCCTGCATCTACGCGATGAAGAAGAAATGAAGAATTTGCAGTATGCCGCCAAATGTCGGTCAGAAGCTGACTGGCTAATTGGCATAAATGGAACAAGGGCCGTGACAACAAAGATGTTTCGCTCAAGAATCGGCAATGTGGCAACCGTAGGGCGAGTTCAAACCCCGACCCTATCCATGATTTGCAACAGGGAACGAGAGATAATCAATTTTATACCAAGGGATTACTGGCGAATCGTCGGAAACTTCGGCATCACAAACGGCTCATATACTGGCACATTCAATAAACCAAAGATCAACAAAAATGATTGCCAGGACCGGATTGACCGATTGTGGTCCGAGGAGGAAGCAACTCAAATAATCGATGAAGTCAATGCGGTCAAAGTTGCCGTGGTATCTGAAAAAAAGAAACGAACAAAACAAAACGCTCCACGGCTCTATGATTTGACCACATTGCAGCGAGAGGCAAATACTCGCTATGGAATGCCGGCCGGCATGATATTAAATATTGCCCAATCACTCTACGAAAAACACAAATGTATCACCTATCCTCGGACTGATTCGAACGCACTGCCTGAAGACTACAGCCAAACCTGTATCCAGGTATTGGAGTCCGTCAGCCAGGAATTTAAAGAATTCGCAGACACGGTCTTGAAAAACAACTGGGTAGACCCGACCAACAAAAAAATATTTAACAACAAACAGATCAGCGACCATTTTGCGATAATACCCACGGTCAAACAGCCCATATCGCTATCCGATGAAGAATCAAAAATTTATGCCATGATAGCGCTGAGATTCATCGCGATTTTCTTTCCGGCAGCCGAATTTAACGTGACAACCAGGGTATCAAAAGTTGGAGAACTGGAATTCTTGACCGAAGGTAAGGTCTTGGCAGAACCTGGCTGGCTGGCCGTATACGGAAGGTCAGCGACCGGTCCGGATGCCGAAACAATACCAGCTTTGGCAGAACAAGATGGAAATCCTGCCAAGGCAAATGTACTGGAAGTAAATGCGGTCAAAGAAGCAACAAAACCACCGGCAAGATACACCGAGGCAACGCTTCTGGCGATGATGGAAGGTGCTGGTAAAATGGTTGACGATGAAGAACTTGCAGAGGCTATGAAGGAACGTGGCCTAGGTACTCCTGCCACCCGGGCCCAGATAATAGATCACCTGATTTCCCTGAAATACATCGAAAGAAACAAACGAGACCTGATGCCTACACCCAAAGCTGAAGACCTGTTTACATTCTTAGACGCCTTCAACATCAACGTCTTATCAAGCCCTACCATGACCGGAGAATGGGAATACAAACTGCGCCAGATGGAACAGGGCAACCTCGATAGAGAATCATTTATCAACGGCATTATCACATTGACAAAAGATATCGTAGAAAAGATAAAACTTTTTGAAGAAGCCGACAAAATTATAAGGCTATCGACGCTGATATCACCCAGCGACAACCTTCCAATGCAGGAAACATTGAAGGACTTTCGGTCACAAGATGGCAAGATAGTGTTGCTTAAAACTCTTTCCAGCAGGAGGATGGCAATCTCTGAATTTGAAGAACTACTACGCAATAAAAGGGTTGGTCCATTGGAAGGGTTCCGATCCAAACTTGGTAAATTATACTCGGCATCACTGATCATCGACGATAGCGGCAAGGTCAATTTTTCATTTGAAAAAAACCTGGAACACATGGACGATCCCACGATCACCGTCGAAAGACTGCGCAGCTACGAGGGAATAGGAAAATGCCAGTGCGAAAATTGTGACGGCACAGTCTACGACTATGAAAACGCCTACATATGCGAAAATTTCATAAAAAAAGACAAAGCCTCCAGATGCATGTTTAGAATCGGTAAGTATGTGCTAGGGAAAGAGTTAACTCGCGAGCAGGCGGCTAAACTTCTAGCCAATGGCAAAACAGACGTGATAGAGGGCTTTCGATCAAAAAAAACCGGCCGACTTTTCTCGGCGGCTTTGATTTTCAAAGAAGGCAAACTAGGCTTCGAGTTTCAGCCCAAGGAAAGCCGCAAGAAGTAATCAATCCCGGGCAAGTGTCGCCACAAACAGGTTATAATAGCCCTCTTCATTGAATTGTTTCACGCACTCGTTTACCGTCGCGCCGGTGGTCATAACATCATCTACAATAACAATTTTGACATGCTTTGGCAAATCGATTTTCTTGCACAGGGCAAAAGACCCGGCCACATTTCTCACCCTATTGTCCGACGACAGCTCCGTCTGGGACCGATTATGCTTTTTTTTGATCAACAAATTCCTCACCGTCGAATTTTTGGTAATTTTACATAACATCTTCGCTATCAATTCACTTTGGTTATAGCCACGGTAAAAAAGTCTCCGCCAATGGATTGGCACGGGCACAAGAACAGAGGAAGAAATTAGTTCTATAAATGATTTGTTTTGAGAAACCATACGTTCAATGTCCAGCAGCATATATTCTCCGGATTTATACTTCAGCTCATGGATAATCTTCCGGGCAACGCCATCGAACACCCACATGGATATGGCCCTGTTGAACTTCGGAGGATTAACCCTACATTTGGCACAAATCCTACCATCATCGGCGATATAACCGTGAAAAGGAGCTCCACAGGATAGACATAGCGGTTCGGTTATGCGGCATATTTGCGAAACACAGTAGTCGCACAGGTAGCGAAACTCGCTGGCCCTAAGCAGTCTACCACAGGAACAACAATAGCGCGGAAACAGTAAATCAACAATGATATTAAGTCCCAGCGACAGGTTCATAACTATTTGCGGTCAACCCACCTAGTTATACCTTGAACTTCCCAAGACTGTTCCTTTGTGCCAATTTTAATTGTCACCACATCTCCGACTTTTTTACCAAGTAACGCCTGGCCCAACGGTGTTTTATAGGACAAAATACCATGGACCGGATCACCATCCCAGGCTCCCAGCACAGCATATTCGGCTGTCTCTTTGCCCCGGGCAGCTTTCAATTTAACGACAGATCCTAGGGAAACGACACCGCCCGGCGTCTCAGAAAAATCAATTATCTTAACCCGCTTAAGCTCGGATTCCAATAGGGCTTTCCGGGCAAGCAACGTATCTTGGTCCTGCTTAGCCATCTTATACTCGGAATTTTCGCGAAGATCGCCATGTTCTCGTGCAGCCTCAATGGCACGTTTGTTTGCAGGGATTTTTTCATTAACAATAACTTCATATTCCTTGGTCCGAGCATCGAAACTGGCCTGGGAAACCATCAACGAAATGTCCTCCTCCTTAACAGCACCCTGTTTACTTGAAATAACCGATTGCACCTCGGGGAATTCTTTGACAAATCTCGCCAGCAGTGATCTCTTGGTCAAATCATCAAATCCTTGGCTAGCAATAAGTATTTGAGCTAAATCCTTCGCACTATCATCATTTGCACCAACCAACAAATCCTTAATTAAATTCCTATCCTCACTCAAAATATCAGCCAGTGGAATCCTTTTGGTGCCAGAACCAAGCAACGCCTCCGTATCTATTGCCATCAATATCGCCTTTAATAATCGTGGCCCTATGATCTCTGGAGGTATCACACTCACAAACTTCCTCACATGTCTGTTTTTCACAAGCCACAACAGGACCGAAGATTTCAACGACCTCTCGTTTAACCACTTAAGCAAATTGTCCGCCAGAAGTTCTTCGCATCCTCTATCCATCAAAAACAGCACACATTCATTGGTAAATTTTCCTTTGCTATTTTTTAACAAATTGGAACAATACGACTCCCATTCGTCAGGGTAGGCACAGGTTATCAGTCCTAAAAATTTTTGATAATAATTTACTGGTAACTCATCGATCAGCTTGGCAAAATTCGAACTGTCTTTAACTATGGATTCAGGTGACGGTTCCAATGACTCCACATCATAGCCGATCAGAGCAGCAAGATCATTCCTAACCCAACAACACTGAAGCCTTTGGGCAATAGTAAGCCTGCGATCCTCAACAGATAGGTAGGCGGTCAAGTCATCAACAATACCAGCTATGTCAGCCTCAAGAGAAGCACGGCTTTCCTTTGGCAATGCCAGGATTTTTTCTGCAATTTGTACCCTTTTGAGTGGATCTCGGTTTATACGCAGCTGTTCAAGTATTGTATCCTCTTGGCTTACAGGTTCTTCCCTCAGAATAAACGTATTCGATTTTGCCTCGGACCGACAAATCCTAGGATCCTTTGCAAGTAATTTTTTTGCCGAAGCCCACCATTTTCTATAGGCGAAGTCGCCGATTATCCGTTTAAACACCCTTTCAATCTCGCTCACAGCAACTTCTCGGTCAGCCTCTGCCGCCATCATCTCGATAATAAGGCCAACCGGATCTTCCTTTGCCAACTTCAACATCCCGGCCCTATCCTTATGAAATCGGACCAGAACATTATTGTCGTCGAGAATTTCTAACTTCTTGGCACAGAATGCTGGATCCATGGCATGTTCGGCTCCATCCTCAAAGACGATCAACAGTTTATTTTGGCCTTTGTCATAGGTTTTTATCTGGCCAAATCCCCAGCTTTGATGCATACAAAATGCACCGTTAGCCATTTTATACAATTTGGCAATTTCGTGATCAAGCAATGACTGCCTACGCACAATATTCTCCACCGTCTCTTTTTCCATTTCAGTTTTTTAGGTAATACAACAATTTCTAGACATTAAATATCTTGATTAATAATTTCAACCTTTATCAATACTTTTATCCCTAGAATCATCGTCAGTTGACGATGTAAGCATTTTTACGACTTTTTGTAAATATTTCTATGAAAAATTACATAAAATTATGTATGGATCGACATCCTAATCTCGGTTGTTGCGAAGCCGATATGTCAAATTCCATTGATTTTCTATGTGACTCTTTCAAAAAAAAACACAAGCTTTTGCTCTGTGGCAACGGCGGAAGCGCCGCTGATTCAGGACATATGGCGGCCGAATTATTGAAAGGGTTCAAGCTTAAACGCAAAATCACTGGTAATATTAAAAATGACCTTGGCGAGGATCTTCTTGAGCACCTACAGGGATCTCTTCCGGCGATTTCATTGCCAGACTTTGTCTCTCTAAATACCGCCTATGCCAATGACTGCTCGCCGGAATATGTATTTGCCCAGCTAGTCTTTGGTCTTGGGCTAGAAAATGACGTTCTCCTGGCCATATCAACCTCAGGAAATTCAAAAAATATTATACTGGCTGCCAGGACTGCACTGGCAAAAAAAATGAAAGTAATCGGCCTTACTGGTAAAACCGGTGGCCAATTGGCCAATTATTGTACCGTTTGTATCCGGGTACCTGAAATCGAGACTTATCTGGTCCAAGAACTGCATGTCGTTGTATACCATACAATTTGCTTAACCATAGAGCAATATTTCTTTGATAACTAAAAAAAAATATAGGTTAATGCTAAAATTTTGCTAGCATACTTTCGTATAGATATTAAGATAACTCCGTTATTTAAATGCATCTACACAGGTTTCTAGCAAAGGACAGGATTATTGATATCAAAAGCAAGACATTCAATGGTGCCATTGTCGAGCTTTTGAAAATATGCAATCTTCCAAAATCCTCCGGCGATGACAATGAAATCCTTCAACGCATTCTAGATTCTGAAAAGACCATAACAACCTATCTGGGTGACGGCATAGCCATGCCCCATGCTAAATTGAAGATGACAAAACCATATGTTTTTGCCATCGGCCGCTGCCCCAATGGTCTGTCCTATGACAATTCATCGAGTTATAAACAGATAAAAATATTGTTTTTGTTGCTATCAGCCGAAGGTGAAGGCTTATACCTGAGCACATTGGCTACGCTAGCAAGAATGTTACAGGATCAATCCACGATAAATAATTTACAGAACCAATCCTCTCTGTCCGCGTTTAGATCGGAAATAGGCAAGATATTTGGGAAAAGTAAGCCCACCGAAAATCTCGGTGAAACGAAATTCAATAACCTAATTTTCAATAAAGCCAAACAGATAGCCACCGCCGCCAGGTGTTCTGCCGTAATGATCTTCGATGATGTCATAACCGGCGATTACTACCCTGGCATGGACAAGTTCAATGAATTGAAGATATTGTTTGTTACACAGAAAACAACTGCCGGTTCGGTTCGGCCAAGTCTCTCTAACAATGTGATTTTTGTGCAATCTTTTTCATCTCACAGGTTGGCTCAATTGAGAAGCGCGATAATAATAGGGTTAACCCGAGGATTAATCCAAGGCGATGAAAAGATATGCTGCATCTCCGGTATAACCAAAAGTAATCTTTTTGATACCATATCTATCATAGATATAGCCAAAGAATTCAGTTCATCGGTGACCAATGGGAAAATGTTTCTGCATGATGGCATTAGACCTGAAGTCCTTGAGCGGTTACTGGCCATAGTTGGCGATATTTCCATAGAAGGTCGAGAGGGGAAACCCGTTGGCTGTCTATTTGTTTTGGGAGATATAGAGAAAATAAGACCGTTTACTAAGCAACTGGTTCTGAACCCGTTCTTTGGGTACAAAGAGGATGAAAGGAATATTCTGAACCCGTTTATGGCTGAAACGGTGAAAGAATTTTCATCCATAGATGGCGCATTTATTGTCCGGGGCGATGGCGTCATAGAATCGGCCGGCACATTAATACAGGCGCCAAACAACCATAAGATCCAGATGCCAAGCGGCCTGGGAACTCGACATGCAGCCGCAGCAATCATATCGCTTGTTTCCAACAGCCTGGCAATCACCGTGTCGGAAAGTACAAACCAAATCACTCTGTTCAAGGACGGTAAAATGACGCCATTGTCGGAACAAAGCCTTTCAGCAAACACCATATAGATGTTAACACCGGCCCGGGTCAAAAAATCTTCAAACTAGGACCCAATATATTTTATCAAACAAGGGCTTTTAGCTAAATTCATACCCGAATTCAGATGAGCCATACATTTTGCTTCAGCCTCTCTCATTTCGGCCAGATCTCTATCATTAACATCATCTAGCCCAGCCAGATGCAAGTATCCATGGACCAGGTAGAGCATGATTTCCGAGTCTAAAGTCGTTCCAAATTCATTGCAGCGATCATAACCATAATCTGGGCATACGATGATTTCTCCGGCAAAATTCATCTGGCTATCGCCATCGAAGGTTATCACATCGGTGGGAACCGGGTCATCGAGGAACCTACCGTGAAGAGAAGCCATAACAGCCTCATTGACAAAGGCTACGGACAAATCCCCCGGTGGTATATTATAGACACCAATGTCATCCAAATATCTAAACAATGCAACCACCAACCGTTGATTCACCAGGAAATTTTCACAGGAATCTAATACACTAACAACTCGTTGCACCGGAGCAAATTACTTTTTAATTTCCCGATGAAGGGTATGCCTCCTAAGGAACTTATTATACTTCATTTTCTCAATGCGCTCGGTCTGAAGCTTCTTATTCCTTGTGGACATGTACCGCGACACAGGCTTTCCCTCCTGTTTAGCTTCGGTGCACTCCAAAATCACATGTTCTCTTGGCATAAACAGCACCTCAGCAATTTTAGATCCACTGTCAATGCTCAAAATTATTACAGGGCCTGGTTTTGATATAAATTAATTAATATTGTAATCTTTGATGAAAAATTACACAATGCAGTCCATGTTGAAGAAGTTGCGTAACGCATTGATAACGGGGCTCATACTGATACTACCGTTGGGAATAACCATAATTGTGGTTGATCTACTTTTGGATTACGTAGGAGCACCAGCTAGCAAGTTTTTTCTGAGTTTTTTCAAAATATCTATCCCAAGTGCGTTCTGGATGAACACCATCATCAACGTATTTTCCACACTGGTGCTTGTTATCACCATAGCATTGTTCGGGTTTCTATCTAAGTATGTGCTGGGCAAAAGCATAATAAGCCTGACCGAAAAAGTCATCGCCAGACTTCCGTTCATAAACACGGTCTACAAAACGGTAAAACAGATCGTCGAAACATTCAGCAGAAATCGGGACGCGGTTTTTCAGAACACCGTGCTGGTCAGGTTTCCACACAAAAATTCCTATGCGATTGGCTTCGTTACTAGTGAAAGCGGTGGTGAGATTCAAAAAAACGTCGGCAAACCCGTTGTCAATGTCCTCGTTCCGACTACCCCAAATCCAACCAGCGGGTTTCTTCTATTAATACCAAAAGACGAGGTGATTTATCTCGACATGTCCGTGGCTGATGGCATGAAAATGATCATATCTGGCGGTGTTGTAACCCCCTGTGTATCCGGCACAAACGGCACAATCTTAGATAATTAATGAATAATGCATGAACCAAAATTGTCATTTTATTTGTGGCAACGATGATTTTATGGTAGATCGGGTTGCTGGTGAAATTTACAAAAAATTATGCCCGGATGAGTCGGCTGCCGAGATTTTTAACTGTTACTGTTCAACGGTTAACGAAACAATAACCCTGTTGGAAGACCTATGCATTTCGCTGGCAACCTTGCCGATGTTCTGTGCCAGAAAATTCCTCTGGTTACGAAATGCTAATTTCTTGGGAGACAACGCCCTAAGCAAATCTGAAGCCGTTCGTGAAAAAATTTCCACACTGATAGACCAAATAAAACAATGCAATCATTGCGATCTTATCCTGTCTGCCTCTCCGGTGGACAGAAGATCCAGATTTCTGAAAATACTGTCCGAGGTTTGCAATTATAAGTACTTGGATTCAAGTAAATTAAATAACACACTAACAGCCGTATCGAACTATCTCGAGAGCAATGGAATCTCACTGACCAAAACGCTTTTGGAAAAAATAATCTCAAAAACCGGCAACGATTCTCGGACTATTTTCAACGAAATTGATAAACTTATTACCTATATATATCCACGAAAGACTGTGCTAGAGAAAGACATAGATGACGTTGTCACGGAAGCGCAGGATAGCGATTTCTTTGAAACCGTTGATCTATTTTTTCAAAAAAATCACCAAATTGCCATTAAAACCATAGGTAAATATTTTGCCAAAACCTCCGAAGCCAGACCATTGCTATCGGCGCTACAGAGCAGAACCAGGTTGATGTTACAAATCGCCGCCCTGCGCCGGCTACATAACATTGAAACGAACCTGACCCAGGACATGCTAAATGGGCTTGAAAAAAAATATAAAATTGATCAGGATACCAGAAAACCTAAAACCAGCTACAGCATTTTTAGTCAAAATCCCTGGTATATTAACAAAATTGCTTCAAGCACTAATATGTTCACAATAAAACAATTAATGGAATTTCAACTCCTATTTTCCAACACGTTCTTTTTGCTTATAAAACGCCATGATTCCCAGCAAGAAGTCATGGTGAACCTGTATAGAAGGTGTATGCACATGCTATGAGACAAATAAGAAAAATCAGGTACTTTTTCAAAAAAAAAATCAGGAATATTGAGCGAAAAACAGATGCACTGGCGGAGTTTCTGTCCGATGTGCTCTATGGAAGAAGGACTGACCACAAATCAAAATTGTTCATATCCGTGCTCCTGCCACTATCCTACCTGTTCACCATCATCGTAAAAATAAGAAAAGTGATGTACAAAAACAAAATTTTAACATCATTTTCCCTTGGCTGTCCGGTCATAGTTATTGGAAATTTAACCGTTGGCGGCACCGGAAAAACACCGGTCACGGAAATGTTGGCGAAAAAATTGCTCAAAGAAGGCAGAAAGGTTGCTATCATAAGCCGAGGTTATAAAAGTAAAAAAGATCCACTGATAAAAAGATTTTTTAGGTGGATGACTCATAGACAACCTCCTCCACCTAAAGTTGTTAGTAATGGCGCGACCCTGTTGCTGTGTTCGGAAAAAGCCGGCGACGAACCATTTATGCTTGCAAGGAATTTGCCTGGCATACCGGTGATCGTCGACAAGGATCGGGTGAAGGCAGGAAATTACGCCATAAAAACATTTGGCGCCGACGTGCTTTTGCTAGACGACGGCTTTCAGTATTTCAGGCTGTCGACAAATATGCAGTGGCTGTTGATAGACAGGACAAATCCCTTTGGCAATGGCAAACTCCTTCCCTGTGGGATACTTAGAGAACCAATAAGCCATATCAGCCGAGCCTCCTGTGTGGTTGTTACAAAGTCCGATGACAGGGCCGATGTAAAACTGGAGCAAACGATCCGTAAACACAACCGAAATGCGAAAATAATATATTGTCGACACACACCAAAGCATTTGGTAAGTCTAGGAGATAACTCCATCAAGCCGTTACGGTACTTGAAAGCCAAGCGTGTGGCCGTATTTAGTGGCATCGCCATGCCAGATAGCTTTGAAAACTTCATAAAAACCATCGGCGGTCATGTGGTCTATAAAAGAAGATTTCTCGACCACCATAGATTCCTGATAGGTGAACTGGAGCGCATGGATGAAAATGCATCCTATGTCAGTGCAGATGTTATAGTTACAACTGAAAAAGACTCCGTACGGCTGGAGAAAGATTTCAAATTTTCTCTACCGGCCTATTATCTGCGTGTAGAAATAGAACTTCTTTCGGATGAGCAAGAACTGGAACATGCGCTGGCTTTTTTACAGACAGGTTCCCGGGCTACACAGCAATTGGAGCCTTTATTGGTCCATGCGGATCGTACTCAACCAGGGTAATATCTTCATAGACAAAATCATCTATATCCTTCACCTCGGGGTTTAACATCACCCTGGGCAATTTTTTTGGTTCCCTGGATAGCTGTTCCTTCACCTGGTCAATATGGTTTGTATATATATGAACATCGCCGAAAGTGTGGACAAACTCAGCAGCTTTCAATCCACAGACCTGGGCGACCATCAATGTCAGAAGCGAGTATGACGCGATGTTGAACGGCACACCTAAAAACATATCAGCGCTGCGCTGGTATAGCTGACAACGCAGTGCACCAGAAGAAGATACGTGAAATTGGAACAGGGAATGACATGGTGGCAATGCCATCCTATCCAGCTCACCCACATTCCAGGCGTTGATCAAATGACGACGACTATAAGGATCTTCCTTTATTTGCTTGATGATACGTGCGATTTGATCCACTTCCCTGCCATCTTTGGTACCCCAGCTACGCCATTGCTTACCATAGACTGGACCAAGATCACCGTTCTCATCGGCCCACTCGTTCCATATTTTTACACCGTTATCCTGCAAATACTTAACGTTAGTTGATCCTTTTAAAAACCATAGCAATTCGTAGACCACCGATTTGAAATGAACTTTCTTCGTGGTCACCAGCGGAAATCTGTCCTCCAGGTTAACCCGAAGCTGGGCCCCAAATAGACCCAGGGTACCAGTCCCGGTACGATCTTTTCTAAGTTCTCCATTCTCAAGAACATATTTTAACAAATCCAAATACTGTTTCATTGGCTATACTAGTTCAGCGACGGATCATCTGGCAACTCCCTGAATAGAAGCATTCCTGGGTTTATCCTAGCGACCATCGCTTCCCATAGTTTTTCACCTCGTTCCTTCGTGTCAAACAAATAACCAATGTCAGCCACCAACCAATCACCTCTAAGTATTTCCATAAGGAGCTGATATGGAGCCCAACCGGCACAACCAAGATAACCGCGAATCTGGGCTTTTTCCTCGCGAATAGAAATCTCCTCGGCCTCAACCTTATTGACATTATACCTTAATTCGTAACCGATTTCGCTGATGTGGGGAATCCAGGTGGTCAAGGTTATATGGCTCTTGTTAACCGGTCCACCATAATACAGTGGATTATCAGATATCACACTGCGAGAAAATTTTTTGCTAAATCCTCCAATGGTCATTAGGGCTGGCCTATTGATTATAATTCCAATGGTTCCATAGTCAGAATGCTTCGCAATTAAAGAGACAGTCTTGGAAAAATGCCGGTCCTTAACCGCAGGAGTTGCGATTAATAACCGTCCAGACAAATCAATTGCGCTCTTCATAATTTTTCTATAGGAATTTTCCATTCATTTAGAAGCTCAAAAACAAGTTCGTCGTTTTTATAATCAAAATGGTACTTAATTTCTCTTATGCCGGCTGATACCATCACTTTGGCACAGTTTATACAGGGGAAATGCGAAATGTATGCCATTGCACCGTCAACACTTACACCTCTGCGAGCCGCATCTGTCACCGCATTTTGCTCCGCGTGGACTACGGCCTGCTCATGATCATCACGCACCCTGGATATGTGCGGAGCACCGGCAACGAAACCATTATAGCCGGCGGCGATCACTCTATTTTTATACTCGCCCTTTGAAACCAGCAGACAGCCAACTTTTAATCTTGTACATATGGAACGGCAGGCCGTCAAAACAGCCATGGCCATGAAATAATCATCCCACTCTGGCCTGCTAACACAGTCCTGAGCTATCTCCGCCACCCTGTCCGTTAATTTAATTCTGTTACTCATGGGTATCCCTGATATGCATCGTGTAACCTCAATAATCCGACAGTCCTGGTACTATCATTTCCATCCACCACTGGCAAAACATAGACTTGACTACTACCGCTTTCCATAACCCTCAGTGCCTCACCGAGGCAATCATTTTCAGAAATTTTCCTCGGCTCTGAGGTCATTATATCAATTGCAACGATTTCGTCCATAGATAAATTTTTTTGCAAAGCACGCCGGATGTCTCCATCGGTTATTATCCCGAGCATATGAGCACCATCATCCATAACAATGGCAGCTCCCAATGGGTGTTCTGTCATCCTAATCAGAACGTCCCTCAACGGCAAATCGCTTTTTACCACGGCCACATCGCTCAGCCTATGCATAATATCGCCAACGGAAAGCAGAAGATTACGACCAAGCTGACCACCGGGATGAAAGCAGGCAAAGTCATTTTTAGAGAACCCGATAGCGTTCATTATTCCGCAGGCAATGGCATCACCAACGGCCAGCGACAGAATCGTACTGGTGGTTGGAATTATGCCCAGGGGATCGCCTTCAATTTTAATATTTATATCAAATACCAGGTCGGAATTTTTGGCCAACGGAGAATTTATATCGCCAACGATGGCTATTATTGGTGACTTAAATCGTTTTAGAATAGGCAGTAATCGCAAAATTTCCTCGGTGCTCCCACTTTTAGATATCAGGATCGATGGATCGCCGGGCGTATATATCCCGAGATCACCATGGGCCGCTTCCGCCGGATGAAGAAATACCGAATGCACCCCTATGCTATTAAAAGTGGCCGAAATTTTCTGAGCAATATAACCAGATTTTCCCATGCCACAGACGATCACTTTAACCGAACGATCGCATAAAATCGGCAATGCCCGACCAAGAGGACCGGCAATGTTTTTCTTGATCGACGCGAGAGCATTGACGCTGTAATCCAGGAAATTTTCAGCGGCATCGACGGCTGTCTCTATATCTGTAATCACTACCAGGATGCTTCAATTATAACAACCTAGGTCAATAAATTAATGGGATTTCTTCCTAGAAAATATTTTCCATGAGCCTCTGCAGAATCTGCTCTTCGGTCAATCTAACCTGTTCTGTGGAATCCCGGTCACGAAGTGTAAATGTCTGGTTCTCAAGAGATTCGAAATCAACAGTCAGACAATATGGCGTGCCAATTTCGTCCATCCTTCGGTACCTGCGGCCTATGGCACCGGATTCATCATAAAATCCATTGCAGATCTTGCTGAATCTGGCATGCAATTTTCTGGCCACAGCCACAATTTCTGGCCTGTTTTTCACCAACGGCAGTATGGCAATCTTAACCGGTGCAACCCGAGGATGCAGCCTCAAAACAACGCGCTTTTCACCATCAATTTCGTCCTCGGCATAGGCAGAACAGAGCAATGCTAGGAAAAGCCGATCCACACCAACCGAAGGTTCGATAACGTTAGGAAGGTAGCTCTGCCCAATGGTTTCGTCAAAAAACTCCAGCGACCTACCGCTGGCGTTTTGATGCTGGGCCAAATCGAAATTACCACGGGCTGCAATGCCTTCCAATTCATTCCAGCCAAACGGGTATCTAAACGTTATATCGGTGCAAGCCCGGGAATAGTGTGCCAATTTTTCCTTGGAATGCACATCCAATCTGAGCAACGCCGGATCCAATCCCAGGCTTTTGTGCCAGGCCAATCGCTCTTCAACCCAGTAGTGATACCACTGTTCCCAGCCATCCTCGGGAATGAAAAATTCCAGTTCCATCTGCTCGAATTCCCGGGATCTGAAGGTAAAATTCCTAGGTGTAATCTCGTTCCTGAACGCCCTACCAATCTGGGCAATGCCAAAGGGTAACTTTACACGACTGGTATCCAGAATGTTTTTGAAATTAACAAAAATACCCTGCGCAGTCTCCGGCCTTAGATAAACAACCGATGAATCATCGGCCATGGCCCCAACACGGGTTGTGAACATCAAATTAAAAGCCCTCGGTGGAGTCAAACTTCCGGCTCTACCAGTGGCCGGCGACGGGATCAGATCATACTCATCCTCTCTGGCTTTTGTGTAATCACTGAGGATAACTTCGTCTAGTTTACCAATTTTTCCTAATTTTTTCCTGAGATCATCGGCTGCCTTCTCGGCCGCGGATTGCATATTACTGTCTTCCAATACAGAAACATAACCTATTAGTTCACCGTCGACGAAAACCCTTGAAAAATAGAGCTGATCAGCTCGGTATCTCAGCTTGGATTCCTTACAATCCACCATGGGGTCAGAAAACCCGTCGACGTGACCAGAAGCCTTCCATACCAACGGATTCATGATTATCGAACAGTCCACTCCAACCACATTGTCTCTTCTACGCACCATGTCATTCCACCAGGCATCACGGATGTTTTTCTTCATTTCGGAACCCAGCGGACCATAGTCAAAAAATCCGGCAAGGCCACCATATATCTCCGAAGATTGGAATATAAAACCTCTGCGCCTGGCCAGTCCAACTATTTGGTCCATGGTGGGTTGGTGCATAACATCACTCATGGCTACCATAGGATGAAATCAGACAGATCGGTCAACACAACAATCATAATTTACGGCAATAGGTACCGCCGCCAACCAAAGTTTCGCCATCATAGAATGCAATGACCTGACCGTTGGCCAAAGCCCGTTGTGGTTCATCGAACTCAACCACGGCCGTTGTTTCATCGATTCTCTCAAAATATATCTTCTGAGACGGATCTCGATACCTTGGCTTGGCCAGGATTCTGCATCTGGGTTCGATTACCCGGTTGGTGTAGCTCAGGTCACAGACCTGGAACCTCCTGGCATAAAGATTCCGGGCCGTTGGAGACTCAAACGATACAATCAACCTGTTGTGCTCCACGTCCTTACCTACCACCACATAGTGATTAAAATCCGAATTCGATGGCACATTGATACCTTTCCGTTGGCCCAGTGTAAAGTTATGTAGTCCAAGGTGTTGACCAACAATATTGCCCAGTTCATCCACAATATCACCTGGTTTTTTTTCCAGGTATTGCCCGAGAAAGTCCTGAATTTTCACATTACCAAGGAAACAAATTCCCTGGCTATCCTTGCGATCAGCATTCTCCAGACCGGCGGCTCTGGCTATTTTCCTGACCTCTGGCTTGGTGGTATCACCCAACGGAAACTCGGCAATCGCAAGCTGTGCCTGGGAAAGATAGGCCAGGAAGTAGGACTGATCTTTCTGCTTATCAACGGCTTCCTTTATATCAAATGAGCCATCCTGGTTGGCATGTTTTCTACAGTAGTGACCGGTGGCGATCTTTCCAAAGCCCTTCTCCGCAACGTAGTTATACAGCGCTCCAAACTTTATGAACCGATTACACATCACATCTGGGTTTGGCGTAAGCGAATCTCTATAGCCATCAATAAGCCGGCGGACCACAAGGTTTCGATAATTTTCTATCATATTGATGACCTCGAAGTTTATACCAATTTTGGAGGCAGCTCGGCTTGCCGACTCAAGGTCTTGTCGCCAGGGACAGTTCGAAATGGGATCGGTGGCATCGTCATTGTGCCAGGTTCGCATGTATCCACCGGCCACATTTCCACGGCGCTCTCTAAGTAGCAATGCAGCCACCGAACTATCGACACCACCGGACATGGCCACAAAAATATTATCAGCCGTAGATTTACTCACGCTAGAGATCGGGCATCCTGTTTGCAAATTCGTGCTCGTCCTCGAATTTTTTGGCGACTAGTATGATATCCATCTCATGGAATGGCCTACCGATGATCTGCAATCCAATGGGGAGATTTTTCGTTGAAAACCCACAGGGGATCGAAATCGCTGGCAACCCAGCCAAACTCGCCGAAACTGTGTAAATATCCGCCAGATACATCGAGATCGGATCATCCGACTTTTCGCCGATGGGAAAGGCCGTGGATGGAGAAGTCGGTGACAGAATGACATCAACCTCTTCAAAAGCCCTGAGAAAATCATCCCGGATTTTCGTCCTAACTTTTTGAGCTCTAACGTAATAAGCATTATGATGCCCACTGCTCAAAACATAGGTGCCAAGCAAAATTCTACGTTTTGCCTCGGCGCCAAAACCTTCTTCCCGGGACCGAAAATACATATCCATCGCATTGGTAGTATTTTTACTGCGCCTGGTATATCTAACGCCATCTAACCTGGCCAGATTCGAAGAAGCCTCGGCGGTCATAATGATGTAGTAAACCGGAATGGCATATTCGGTGCAGGGCAACGAAATCTCTTTAATCACAAAACCATTTTTTTTATAAAAATCCACCGCCGCATTGACAGCCTCGATAACCTCTTTGTCAGCACCATCGGTAAAATATTCCCTGGGTAACCCGATCACTTTTGGAGGGGTCTCGGTGCCAAGACATCCGACATAATTTGGCACATCGGCCGGGTAGCTTGTGGAATCACGTTGATCATAGCCAGCTATGGACTGCAACAACAGAGCCACATCCTCGACCGTCCTGCCAATGGGACCTATCTGGTCCGTGGAACTAGCCAATGCAGATAGCCCGTAGCGGCTGACCAGGCCATAGGTCGGCTTTAGCCCTACAATACCACAGAGCGAAGCCGGTTGGCGAACCGATCCACCGGTATCAGAACCCAGTGACACCGGTACTTCCCCGGCACACACCGCCGCCGCGGCACCACCGCTGCTCCCACCTGGCACACAGTCGAAATTCCAGGGGTTACGGGTGACTTTAAATGCCGAACTTTCGGTTGATGATCCCATGGCAAATTCGTCCAGGTTCAATCGCCCCCAACGTACTGCACCACAATTTTTTAACTTCCTTATAACCGTGGCATCATAGGGGCTGATGTAGGACTCCAGTATTCGGCTAGCACAGGTCAGTGGTTGGCCATCCTCGGAAATCACATCTTTTATTCCCACTGGCACTCCGTCTAACTCACTGAGCGCTAAGCCCTTGGCTCGTCTATTGTCCGATTCCCTAGCCTGACCCATGGTCTTTTCCTCATCATAGCTCAGGAACGCACCGATCTTTCCATCCAGTTCCTTGGTCCGGGCAATAAACACGCCAACCAGCTCCTCCGAAGAAATAACCCGACTCTTCAGCATTTCGCTCAACTCAGAAATGGTTTTATGGAAAAGTTCCTCGGCCATATCAATCGACTATCTTAGGGACAACTAATTGATTATCTGATTCTTCTGGAGCGTTGAGTAGCACTTCGGCAATCGTAAAATTTTCTCCAGGGCTATCATCCCTCCAAACATTACAAATCGGCGATGCATGGGCCATGGGCTCTACACCAGACACATCCACCTGTTTTAATTTGTCAAAATATTTTAAAATATTACCCATTTGGCCGACCAATTTGCTCTTTTCGTCCTCGGACAATTCCAGCCTCGCAAGGCTAGAAATCAGATCCATATCTATGGAGTTGGGCTGTTCTATATGGTTCATTTCTCTTGGAAAATGTGTAAAAGCATCATTAAAGGTCAAGTTATTGTTTGCCTTTTCTCAGGAAATAAAAACATTGTTCCTGTTGTAACATCATAGACTTCAGAGACTAACCAATCGAATGAATATCAACCTAAAAGACATAAAGACGTTGATCCGGGCCGAATTGCTCAATGTGACATTTCGCAACACCAGGCCTTTGACATTTTTTAGAAAACAGGCGGTAAACGCACTAAAAAATGTTTCATTTAACATGAGCTACGGTGAGTGTCTCGGAATTGTTGGCGAAAGCGGTAGTGGCAAATCCACTCTCATTAGCGCTCTGTGCAAACTGATTCCGCTGACTTCGGGGTCAATATTTATAGATGATAGAGACGTTACGCATTTGTCCTGGAGAGAGTTCAATCACTACAGAAAAATCGTACAAATAGTATTTCAGGATTTCTGCAATGCCCTAAACCCGCGGCTAACCGTGGAGCAAATCCTCCTGGAGCCACTGGACATACATTTTGGTTATACTTCAAAAGAATGGAAGATCGACAGGATAAAGTCATTGCTAAACATGGTCCTATTGCCCCAATCCCTATTGTCCAGATATCCCCATCAGCTGAGTGGTGGTCAACGGCAACGGGTATCCATAGCTAGAACATTAGCCGTTGAACCAAAACTACTTATTTGTGATGAGATAGTCAGTGCCCTCGACGTATCCTCCCAGGCTCAGATTCTCAACCTACTCAAGCTACTGAATGAAAATCATGGCATTGCGATTCTGTTTATATCCCATGACATCGCTGTCATCGAATACCTCTGTGAAAATATAATGGTCATGAAAGATGGTATGGTCATAGAATGCGGTTCTTCGGAAATGATATGTACCGATCCGCAACATCCTTACACTAAAGAACTTATTTCATCTGTACCGTCGATACAGCTATGCTAAACCTTAGCCTAAAAATCAGTTGCCTTTTGGTTAAATTTGGCAAATTTTGATGGACATATGAGCAATGGATTAGGTGAACTTCTTTCTAAGGCAAGAGAAGATCTGGGGATTTCTCTGGAAGCTGCTGCGGATGCAACGAAAATTCGCATGGATTTCCTGGAGTGTTTCGAAAAAAATTCCTTTGATTTTAATCTTCCTGATATATACAAGCGCGAGTTTCTAAAAACCTATGCAGAATTTCTTAAACTTGACACCAAAGATGTTATGGCACTCTGCCCCATCAAAGCATTTGTAGCACTTACCACTTCGTCGAAGCGCCGCGAAATGGTACAACAGGTCGCCAAAAAGAGCCGCGCCGTTGACCACAGCAATATAGAAGTACCGGTTGAACCAGACCTGGATACGGAACAAGGTTCCAATAACAACGAAGGCATCCCAAAGCTCAGGAAAAAATATATCTACATTGCAACGGCAATATCCATTCCCATGCTACTGGTCCCATTCATTTTATCTCATACCATCAACAAAGCCAATGACAACCAGCATGATAGACAGAAAAATGTTTTGCAATCAGATCTAAGCCCGGTCCAAACCCCAAAGTCAATCAAGAAAAAAATTTTACTCATGGCCACCGACAAAGTAAAAGTTCTGGTAAGGGCCAAAGAAACCAAAGATGCAATATTTTCAGGTACTCTAACCAAGGGCTGTGAAAAAATAATTGAATATGCGGCTCCGGTTCAAATCTACTACGATAATGGCAGTGTGCTGTCCATGGAACTTTCCAATGGCGAAAGGTTACATTTAGAAAGTGGCCTCGGCGCAATAGAAGTAAAATAGCCTATGCCATCGATGGAAAACTTCAGGGCAGCCAGGTTGATCAGAAGACTGAACGGCCTGCTGGTCATTTTATCAGCAATCTCCCTATTTCTGATCATTAACGTGCTATCCTGGAATCATTTTAAAAGGATCAATCTGGCGGATAAACACAACCAATCCCTATCCGAGGAATCCATCGATATACTGAACAATATAATCAGTGAAGTGGAAATCTTTGTAGCCTATGAACAGAAAACCGACTCGGATCAACAGCTATTCGTCCAACCGATGAAAAGATTACTTCAAGAATATCGTGCCTATTGTCAAAATTTCATAAAAATCACATTTATCGATGTAAATAAGCAACCTCGACAAATCGATTTGCTTCGAAACCGCTTCGGTGAAATCGACAGCAATTCGGTGGTGGTCTCCTGTGGCGATCGATTCAAGATAATAACAGCCTTCGAGCTTTACGACTTTTCCAATGAAAATGCCACGATATTTTGTGGCGAAGAGGTGATATCCAATGCGATATCCGCCATGACCAGTGGGACAAAAAAATCCATAGTATTCACCGTGGGCCATGGAGAAATGTCAGCGGACAATCCCAGCACATCCAATGGCATATCATCCGCGGTCAGTTCGCTTAAAAAGCATGGCTACGATGTGATTACAAAACACATTTCTGACCTAGCCAACAGCGATGATCCGGATCTCATTGTAATAGCTGGCCCAAAGACTGAATTCATTGACGCTGAAATCGACCTGCTAGAAGATTTCCTTTCCCATAAAAATGGCCGGGTATTGATACTTTTAAGTCCATTGAAACGCAATGGGTTAGATGATTTGTTTTTCCGCTGGGGAATCATCGCCGATGACATGATATTGGTTTCAAAAGATTCAACGGATTTAGCCAATAATGGCGACAACATGATAAGAATTTTCAGGGATCATCCGATCACTAAGGCTATGGTTGGCATGCAGTTAACAGCTATATTTGGGTCAACTCAACCAGCCAGGCCTGATCTGGGAGCAAACACGAGTCAGTTGGTCATAACACCACTAATGGAAAGCTCTGTAAATACCTTCGCCAAGCTAAATTTTGACAAAACCCAAACCAGTAATAATTTTGACCCAAACACTGACCTGCCAGGGCCGATTCCCATTGCAACACTTTCTGAACGAATGCTAGACAAATCAACAGGCATAGACATAAGCCGGGGAAAATTACTCATAGTTGGCAACTGCAATTTTATTTCAAATTCAAGGATACATTTGCTTGGAAATAGGATTTTGTTTCACAGCATGGTCAATTGGTTAGTCGATGCCAACCAATCTCTTAGAATACAACCAAGGATACTAAAGCAATATATGGTAAATCTTTCCAGAAACGATATTTTTTCGATTGCTCTGTGGATTGCTGTCATACCAATGCTGATACTACTGGCCTGGGTTTATGTTTGCTTCCTGCGGCGTAGATAAAATGAAAAGGCTTATAAACACAGTGGTTTTATCGATATCCTTTGTGCTAACAGTGGCATTGTTATATTTTATCGTCGCTAGAAATGAAGACATACCTCAGAATATCTTCTTAAATTACAATGACCTGGCAACTGCCAACCGGATAGAATATACGGATAGCATTCGAGGCACACACATTGTGATGGTAAGGGATAAAAATAATTGGATGGTATCTCAACCGTTTACCTGGGAAGCAAATAGATTTTCAATAGAAGGCCTATTCGATTGCCTGGGCCAGCTCCGAATGAAAAAGATAAACCTGAAGCAACATCCAACCAGAAAACTGTTGATAAAAACGAAACGCCGCGATTATGTGATAGCCTTGGCAAACAACACTCTGGCGTTTCTTGACGAAGTATACACGTCCGACGATATCGACAAGATCAATAAGATACTGAACAGGCCTGCGTCGTACTGGTGTCAACGGGAACTATTTAGCGATAACCAGGCTAGTATTGATTCAATAATTTTTGATATTTCAGGTCCAAACCAAAAATATGTATTAACCAAACACAGCGACCTGTGGAAATTCGAAGCACCCATATCTATCAATGCTAACACCAAGCTTGTCGACAGAGTCCTGGCAGACATAATCAAGATTGAAGCCGAGCAATTTTTCAGCGAACAAACCTGCAATATGGATGAAATTGGCCTGGCCACTCCGGAATGTAGCCTGTTGATCCAGTACCGAGATTCGCAGACAACCCTCGACATCGGCAAATGGTTTCCACCGAGCGAAAATCTTTTCTTTGCCAGAATTCACAACAAAGGCACCGTAATGACTGTAAAAATCGAAAATATGGCTCAGATACGTGACCCATTAAACAGTCTCTACGACAGAAAGATCGTCGATATGGCCAATATTTCCTCCATCGGCATTTCCCAGGGGGCGACAAAATGGTTCTTACAAAAATCCGATTCCAATGAAACCTGGAAACTGGTAAATAAGGATAAAAAAACCGAAGAATGGATCACAAGCCAGGCTAACAATGATAAAATCCATGCCCTGCTATCGCTTATATATAACTTAAAATCCAACGGCTTACAGTTTGGCCAAAAAATTGACCCCCAGGATGAGTCATCGACCATAAAATTAATCCTGGAAGCCAATGATAAAGTATCCTATGAATTATTCAATATCGATGAGAACTGGATGATCAGGAAAAACGACAATAATTTTTTGCACTTGATTGATAGTACCTTACCGGCTATTCTGACATCACTGTGTGTATCGGACCAATTAGAATTATTAAATAGTGATAGGGTTGATCTCCATGAATAACATACTGATAGTCTGTGGTGGCTCCGGAGGCCATATGGCTCCAGGCATAGCCGTGGCCGAGGAACTTCAGGCCAGGGGTCACAGCTGTTTTATCTGCACCAGCAGGAAGAAAATCGATAGCAGATTTATCGAAAAATATTCCCAGTTTCATTTCATCACCACCGGATCACTGCCATTTTCAAAATCACCGCTGAAATTTATAAAATTTGCGTTCTCCCAGGGCATTGAAATCTTCAACGCACTCAGGACCTTAGAAGAAAAGAAGATAAACTGCACAGTATGCTTCGGTGGTTTTACATCCGTTGGATTTGCGGTGGCATCGAAAGTAAAAAATATACCACTTATACTCCACGAATCAAACACCATCGCTGGCAAATCCACAAGAGCTCTTTGTAGACTAGCCGACCTAATAATTCTTCCATCCGGTGGCATAAAGACCAAATTACATGTCAAAAGCACAAAGCTTATAAACCTAGGCACGCCCACCAGGAAAGAACTATGTGATATGGATAAGGCGTTAGCTAAGAAAATGTTAGGCATTGACAACCGGGAGAAATTGCTGCTGGTTTTAGGTGGTAGCCAGGGAGCCAAAGCTCTTAGCCAGTGGGTACAGGAAAATGTAAATAATTTAGCACAGCACCACATAAATTGTTACTGCCTAGGTGGTCTGGACACAAAAAGCCAAAAGATAACCCAGGGAGGGTGCAGCATAACTTTTGAGCCATTTAGCGACGATATGAATACACTACTCCATGCCGCCGACATCGCGGTAGCAAGAGCTGGAGCAAGCACCATCGCCGAATGCATTACCTGCCATACGCCTATGATTTTAGTCCCCTATCCTCTTGCAGCAGAAAATCATCAGGAAGAAAACGCAAATACTGCCGAACAAAATGGCTGTGCAGTGAAGGTAACCCAAAACAACCTCAATATGTTATTTGATGTACTTATCTCGATTCTCACCAACAGGGAAAAACTGTCAGGCATGATAACCGCATGCATTGACGCATCAACCGCAGACGTTACCGGTAAAGTGGCGGATAAAATAGAAGAATTTTTGTAAAATCTGCCTGTTAATCTGGTGACCGGACCAACCATAATGGTGATACGAGCTCAGGACCCTGGAATCGGCCAAATTGCACTACTAATAGTATTTTTTTAAATAATTCACCGGATCATCATACTGCCTAGGATTAATGTCCACGGCAATTATGCCGTTCTTCAACAAAACGATACGATCAGATATCTTTGTCAAAAAATCCAAATCATGGGAGGCAATTATCATAGTGACACCGAGCTCATTGACAGATTTCAGCAGAGAAACCACATCCATGGTTGTAGATACATCTAGCCCGGAAGTTGGTTCATCACATAGCAAAATGTCTGGATTTATCATCAAACTCCTAGCCAATGCCACCCGCTGTCTCTGGCCTCCGGATAAAGTTCGTGGGTATTTATGTGCCTTAGATCCAATGCCGAGACTATTCAAAATATTATTCGCCCGGGCCTCATAGCTTTCTTTTTTATCTTTGTGGTTTAACGTCGGTGCATAGGTAAGGTTTTGCAACACAGTCATGTGAGGGAAAAGTTGAAAGTCCTGGAACATAAAACAGACCTGGCCGTTACATTCTATGGATCCACTGTCTATGATTTCTAGTTTCTGGATGCAGCGAAGCAATGTAGATTTACCACTTCCGGATGGGCCTGCCAACCCAAACACACTGGATTTATCAACATTGAGGCTAATGTTATCAAGCACTTTTACGTCATTAAAAATCTTACAAACGTTGCAGATTTTTACCATAGAGCTCTCCTGCGTTCGATTTTTCTACCGACAAATTCAATAATCAAGACAAGGCTGTAATAATAAAGCGCAGCAATACACAATGGCATGAAATACTCATATTGTTCTGCGGCAATCGCCTGGGATCTTCTCATAATATCCATACCACCTATGGTTGCAATCAGTGCAGTTTCTTTCAGCAAAGAAATAACTTCGTTTACCATGGCTGGCAAAATATTTGCAATGACCTGGGGTAATATGATATCTCTCCAAATATAAAAACCTGGGATTTCCAATGTTTGTGCAGCTTCGAACTGTCCTTTTGGCAAACTCTCTATGCCGGACCTTAGTATTTCGGCGATATAGGCGGAGCTATTTATGCCAAAGGCAATGATACCTGCAGATATTATACCAAGTTTGACACCGATGATACCTGGGGTTATGAAGTACACGAAACTCAATTGCAGCATGACCGGTGTACCTCTTATGATGGATATGAACCCATTTATCACTGGTCTACACATTCCACTGTACCTGAGTATAGACAATATTCCGCCAAATAAAATTCCAATAAAAATTCCGCCAAATAATAATTTTAGCGAAATTTCAATGCCATGGCCAATGAACAGGAAATTTTGAGCAATTTTATCAAACCCTAAGCCTGGATCGAGATCACAAATTGCTCCCATCTGGCAATCTCCATTTCTGTTTTAATCCCCATTTTTCTCTTAATTTCTGTAGTTCGCCACTGGATTCCAAATCTTTTAGTATTTTATTTATCTGAGCTGTAAGTGGTGATCCTTTCTTAACAGCCATTGCTATGCCATCACTAAGCTTCAAGGAATCCGGCACAAAATATCCCAGGTCAAAATTTTTCTCACAGTAAACATTGGCCACAAACTCATCTATAACAACGTATTCCACATGCCCAGCTTTCAGAGATTCTATCGCCAAATCCATTTTATCCAGCGGAACAAGTTCCACATCGGCAATGGTTTCCTCAATCCACTTTTTTGCTGCGGTGGAACCAAGTTGATAGGCAATTTTTTTCCCAGCTAACTGGGTTTCATCGGTTATGGGATTGGATTTTTTATATACAAATACCATCCTCTCGGGATAGTAGGGAAGCGAAAAGTCATATTTTTCTCTTTTTTCCGCCGAAGAACCATAACCGGCAAAAACCACATTGATGAAATCATTATCCAGTGAAGCCAAAAGTGTAGAAAAAGCCATATCTTCAAAAACCACTTCCTTTCCCATATTTCTAGCGATAATTTTTACGAGATCAATCTCAAATCCATCAAGAACACCATCCTTATAATACTCAAACGGGGGATAATCTGCACAGGTTCCGAATTTTAGGATTTTACCATCATTTCCATTGCCACAGGAACTTAAAAAAGCAGCTAGCATTGCGATAAATACAAATTTTTTCATGATATCTACTCACCAGTTGAATGAACAGCACAATCCTACCTTGTCAACACAAAAACTGACGGACAAAACTTCAAAGCAACTCTATTTCTCCAGCAATTTCCATTTTTCCTTTAGGCCCCATTTTTCTTTTAATTTCTGCAGTTCGCCAGTCGTTTCCAAGGTTTTTAGAATTTTATTTATCTCTTCTTTCAAAGATGCGTTTTTCCTGGTCACAATCGCTAGGCCATCGCTGATTTTTAAACAATCTGGCACAAAGCATTTAAGGCCAGGATTTTTTTCACAGAATACATTTGCCACAAACTCGTCTATAATAATACAATCCACATGACCAGCCTTCAATGATTCCACAGCCAGCTCCATCCTATCCATAAGCACCGGCTCAGCATCGGGGATGTTTTCCCTTAGCCATTTCTTCATGCCCGGGATACCGAGTTGATAGGCGACCTTTTTCCTAGCCAACTGGTCTTTGCTGGTTATAGAATTCGGCTCTTTATACACAAACACCAATTTTTCTGGATAATATACGAACGTGATGCCATACTTTTCCCTTTTCTCCTGGCTAGAACCATAGCCAGAAATAACAGCATCGATAAACCCATTGTTCAATGAGGTCAAAAGCGTCGAAAAAGCCATGTCTTCAAAGACTGCTTTTTTCCCAAGTCTCTCGGCAATAATCTTTACAAGATCAACTTCAAATCCAACCAAAACACCATTTTTATAATACTCGAATGGAGGGTAATCCGCACAGGTTCCGAATCTTATGGTTTCGCTGCCATTTTCACTTCCGCAGCCACCACAAAAAACGGACAATGCAAAAATCAAACCACATATGTATTTTCTCACCTCACAATAGCTCCATTTGCTTCATATATAAATTCCCTAATTTTATTTTTTCAACGTATTTTTAGAACTTTTTTCGACTATAAATAATAACAATATTTGCACCAATGGCAACACCAGGGAATAGGGTTGGCCATATTTATCTGTAACGGCCCATTTTAGAATATAAACCTGGCTTTGACAGGACCAGGCAATCCTAACAAAACCGTTAGCAAGATGTTTTTCTTTTGTATTCACGAGGTTACTAAATACATGGTGTCGTTCAGGATAATATGGTGGTTAGTCTTCAATCCTGGTCTACAAAATCTTCGAACACTAGTCCGATTAAAAGGTAACCGCTCTGGCGGAGAGAGAGGGATTCGAACCCTCGAGCCCCGTTTTATGAGGCTACCTTCTTAGCAGGAAGGCGCTTTCGACCACTCAGCCATCTCTCCAGACCGCCAATTTCTAAGGAAACTTCACCATCAGGTCAAGAGAAAGAGCCAAAGTTTATCAAAAATAAAAATAATCCCGATGTTAACCAGCCGAACGGACTTCTGCATCGGCCTCTAAAAAACCCTTCAGGGCATCGAGCCTAGATTTTATTTTGCCAACGACATCGATTTCGGTTCCATAACCTGCACCTTCCCCATGGCAAAATATATAAAATTTTATTTTCGGCTCGGTACCGCTTCCGCGCACCGCATAGGTATCGCCATTTTCCAGCTCTAGAAATAGAAAATCCTCCCTGGGTACATGACAACCGTCCGCATCTAGGATAGGATCATTCAGGAAATCCTGGATCTTTAAAACCTTCTGGCCAGCCACCGTTTCCGGCGGATTTTTTCTATAGGAGCTCAAAATATTCTTAATCCTGGCTACACCGCTGGCGCCTTCATAATATATATTCAACAATGTGTCGTCATAGTAGCCATAGGTAGAATAAATTTCCATACGAAAGTCCATCAGTGTTATGGACTTTTTGTCCAGCTCGGCCAGCATTTCACAGACCATCGCTGCGGCGGCATTGGCATCCTTATCTCGGACCAAATCGCTGGCTAGACAACCGTAGCTCTCTTCGCAGCCAAAGATACAAAATTGGCTATGCTGGAGCAGAAGCTTTCTTCTTTCATCCAGTTCGATATCGTCATAACCATCGTGGACATTACCAACCTTTTCCATTAAACCCAGCGCATAGTTGTTGATTTTACTACCAATCCATTTAAACCCAGTGAGTGTATTTACACACTTCAATCCATGACTAATGGCTATTTTTTCTACCAGCGGTGTGGTTACAAACGTTTTCAGCACCACGGCGTTTTTGGAGCCATCCTTCGGTAAAATTCCAAGCTCTTTCATTTTTCTAATCCGATATTCGAGCAAAAGCGATGCGGTCAGATTTCCGGAAAATTTTTCAAACTCTCCGTCATTGTTTTTGGCAGCAATGGCCATGCGATCGGCATCCGGATCAGTGGCAATTACCAGGTCAGCTCCAGTGGCTTTAGCCCTATCTATCGCCAGCTTTAGAGAATCGAAATTTTCCGGATTCGGAGACTTTACTGTGCTGAACCCAGGATCCTGCTTCATTTGTTCTTCCACACAGATTACTTCGACTCCAAGAGATTGCAATGCAGGCACAGCTACCACACCACCGGTTCCATGCAATGGAGTAAACACAACTTTTTTGGCACAATTCTTCAATGAAGCTCTGTCTAGAACCGAATCCTTCACCACCTGGACATAGCGCTCTTCGTCTTTACCGGATACGGTATTAGTAAACTCTTTGGCTTCGATGGCTTTAAATATGGCCATGCTATCCGCCAACTTCAGCTTGGAAAAATTCTCTATTATGGCAGCAGCCTGAGGGTCAATTACCTGGGCTCCATCTGCAAAATAGGCCTTATAACCGTTATCGTAATAGGGATTGTGGCTAGCGGTAATAACAACACCAGCCATGGCCCTGAAATATCTAACGGAAAAACTAAGCTGAGGAGTGGACCTGGGTCCATCGAAAATCATTGCTTTACCGCCAAGGTATTCCCAGGTTTTTGCCGTTATTTCTGCAAATAATTTTGAAAAAAACCTCACGTCATAGGCCACAACCAACAGCATTTCACGGCCCTGGGAAACCGCCACTTTCTTGCAGTATTCATGCAATGCAATGGTAGCTCGAATGACATTGAAGTGATTCAGACAGGCACTGCCAATGGCAGGAAATTCTGGTAAAATCTTCGATCCATTGCCAATTTCAGCCTTTGTAATATAGCCAGATATGGTCCTCCCGCGGATACCTCCGGTTCCAAAGGTAAGTGTTTTAAAAAACCTGTCATTTAATTCATTGAACTCACCTGCTTCAACAAGCTCGCCGATCGCTTCATGGACAATTGCCTGGGAGTTTCCACACTCATACCATTCTTTAATATTTTCAATAGAGCTCTCCAGCAGCGCGCTTTTTGGAATTTTAGTTAGGAGATTAGTCGCAGCAACACTGCTTGATAATAATGATCTGAGAAAACTTATGATACCCATGGTGATTTGAATGCTAATCAAATTATATGGCTTTTAAAGATCTAAGTGATCACCTAACATCCTCATACCGCTATTTTTTACATAAATTAATATCTGTACATTGCCAATCATTACTACACATGACATATTTTTTACAATTGACATATTTATTGCTACTTGGAGGAACTTCATTGGTAGGAATATCACAAGAACGCCTTACATATTTATTGCTACTTGGCGGAACTTCATTGGTAGGAATATCACAAGAACGACTTACATATTTATTGCTACTTGGCGGAATTTCATTGGTAGGAATATTACAAGAACAACCTACATATTTATTGCTACTTGACGGAATTTCATTGGTAGGAACATTACAAGAACAACCTACATATTTATTGCTACTTGACGGAATTTCATTGGTAGGAACATTACAAGAACGACTTACATATTTATTGCTACTTGGCAGAATTTCATTGGTAGGAACATTACAAGAACGACTTACATATTTATTGCTATTTGGCAGAATTTCATTGATAGGAATATTACAAGAACAACTTACATATTTATTGCTACTTGGCTGAATTTCATTGGTAGGAATATCACAAGAAGGATGACTTGGCTGATCATTGGATCCAAAAAAGCCTAGGCTACCAATGCCGGTAATAAATTTCCATGAATTGCAAAAAAAATCTTTTGTTTTATCAGCCGCAACCATACAGCCATGAGAAACACTAGTTGCCGCGGATTTTAATGCGCCGGCTGCACTGCTACCGAACGAATTTGCCCAACTAGCGACCTCTGGCCAATTATAATACAACGCTCCGGCACAGGCAATACCCGCTATACCAACATAACATGCGATAGCTGTCTTCGATTTCAAACACTTGGGTATACAACAACAGGATGATTCTTTTTCCTCCTGGTCAACTTCCTCCACCGGATCATTAACATAGGTGTCTGGTACAGATCTTTCTTTATCTTTTTTATCTTTTTTGCTCTTCTTACTCTTTTTGCCTTTTCCATTTGGTACAATTTTAAGCGTTGAATAACTTCTAGGCACTCCACTGGTTAATTCAGAAGTGGATTCAGGCACATCGGGCAGTGACTCGGCCTCATACAACGCATCGGATGGCGACTCGGAATATTGATCCAGATCATTGTCCTTTAGAGCAATACATAGGTCAGTGCCACCCAAATCAGTACTGGACTTTAGCAACCAAAGCGCATCATCCATACCCTCCAGTTCATTATATATATCCTCCCAACTGGAACATTTTTTTGTTTTATAATACTTGTCTATGTCACATGACGGACTGCATCCACAACCAATAGTAACCATCTGTTTCGAGATAAAACATACAATTCCCTTATCTTCTGGCGCAAAAAATACAATATGTTTATCCACATAATCGCAGGAAATGCGGTCAAAATATTCACTGCAAATTTTACAATAACAAGGTATGTCGTCTTCTTCACTCAGAGGAAGCAGATCTCCGTTATCACTTATCAAATCGGTTTCATAAATTTTTGCACCGGATATACTTTCGTTATTTTCGGAAGCTTCGGTGGCCATACGAAATATTTCAACAGCAAACAGCAATGCTCTTTCGTATTCTAACGGAATTTTTAACACAATTCGATTTTTGGATTTTAGAAAATTGTTGAGCCTCTTGCTTTTTGTAACAACCTTCTTCAGCTTAATTCTCTCATCATCACTTGTAACTATTGTTAACTTTATTTCAGCATTATTAGTTACTGTGCCGACGTATAGAAAACAAATCGTTAACAATATTTTACGCCATAAGTACATAGAATGCAATTTTTATGTTAAAAACTTTTCTTTGCAATTAATATTTACCTATTGTTTATATAAAATCTAGCGAAAACGCAGTCACGGCCTGGTCATCATTAACCGCAAATAGAGTCAGACCATTTTTAGTTTCAGCAATACATACGCCATCGGTATTTTTTGTATATAAACCTGAAAAAGATTTCACGTGGTTAAGGTCGCCATCGAAAACATGGAATATCGTCGTTTTTTTCACCCTCTGTTCAGCTGAAAGCCAATAGGATTTGCCATTTTTTCTAAAAAACCAAATGCCCTCGGGTTCCCCCTCTGTGAAAAATTCACTGGTAATTTTTTTACCTAAATATTTACCGAAAATTGAAAAAAGAAGCAATTCATTGGTGCCCTCATCGGCAATCAATAGGGTTCCATCGCAAAGATTTCCGTAAATTGACTCAAGCTTTTCAAACTTACCCGCACCAAATTCATCGGGTAATCCCAATTTTGCTGGGTCGACCTGATCCATTTCGCTATTCATGACAAATACAACTACTCTTCTATAATTGTCATTTTCTGACCCCTTGAACTTGCCATCATCGGTAACATATATCACGTAATAACCATTTATTTTACAGGCAAAAATACCATAGGGTCTTAAAAGAACCTCTTCTCCAAAGGTACACACTGACGTGTAATCCATGATGGACTCCTGGGTAAAATTTGAAGAAGAATTTTCAGGAATGGAAAATACCTGAACTCTGCCATTATTTCTTTCGGTAACAAAGATCATGCTATCAATAGCCGCGATTCCATTTGGCCTATTCATGCGACCGAACTCATCACCCATCCCACCAAATTTATCAAGATAGATACCATTCCTAGCGTCATAGACATGGATGGCATGACTATCTTTTGCTGTGACGTAAATCTTGTTATCCCAAAATGCCACCGAATCGAGATTATCGTCATGATTTCTGTGAGTCATCCATAATTCAGCTACCTCATGCACCTTTTTGTTATTAATGCCAACAGGTATCGGGCATATTTTTTTGTTATTAACGTCGTCAGGCATCACACATATTTTTTTGTTATTAATGCCAACAGGTATCGGGCACACCTTTTTGTTATTAACGTCGTCAGGCATCACACATATTTTTTTGTTATTAATGCCAACAGGTATCGGACATATTTTTTTGTTATTAACGTCGTCACAATGGTCGCATTTACAATTGCAACTACAATAAACTTCGCAGCCATCATCATCACAATCACATTGATCCACGTCGCAGCCACAGCCACAGCCACAGCAGCAACCATAACTATTTGTACATAAAGATAGTGTTAATAAACTAGCCAACCCTATATATTTTGTCCATCCATTCATAGATTTTAATTGTATAAATATTCCATAAAACGTCCACATAAATTCGATAAAATTATTATCTGATGATATCGCTTTGACCTAGGATTCGTAACCCTACGCGTCTTAATATGGTCGAAGCCGCCTGCGCATCATCCACACTGGCCACTATGACACTATGGCCATATCTATGCACAAGCAGAGAGTACATATAATTGATATTTATTTCGGCTTCGGCAATGGCTTGCATTACCTTGGTCAGGGCAGTTACCGATACCAGCTCGATGCCAATAAGTTTTGTTTCAACAAAATTTATAGAATGGGCTTTGAGTAATTCTTTTGTTTCCTCTGGGTAACTTGGAATAGTTCTGATGATATGGATATCCGCATGTTCTATCACTGAAATAGCCAGAATATGCTCATCGTGATTATGGAACAACCGGACCAGATCATTTAGTTTGCCTATTTTGTTATCAAGGATGATTGAAAACTGCAGTATGGGCTCATAAACAATGGGTTTAAATGTGGTATCACTCATCTCGGCTGCCATGTTGTATCTAGTTTTAAAAAGTCGAACGGAAAAACGGATGAATCAACGCAATCTTACCACTAAGCACTTAAAATTTCGTGGCAATTCAAATGTGTTTGTCCTTGACTGGGATCAACTAATTTTCAAGTTGACGAATCATCTTATGCGAGCGTAACTCAATTGGCAGAGTGCCACCTTGCCAAGGTGGATGTTGAGGGTTCGAACCCCTTCGCTCGCACCAGATTAATTCTAGGTTGATTTTACTTTTTACTCTTGAGCCTGTT